>JBDGRB010000062.1:0-13109 GCA_042218485.1 Halobacteriaceae archaeon
TGTTCGGGGAATAACGAATATGAGAGATATCTCTTTGATGAATCAATTGTATAATTTCATGAATGAATTCTTACACGTCAAGTAATGTTACAATCAGGGCACGTTGAGACCTTACATTCAAGTATCGAGGAATTCACCTATTTATCTCACACCAAATACTTGATTTTCGTTATGGATCTTGGGATGAAATTTCAAAAATTGGCAAATTACTGTTTAGTCAAGAAATATCCACATATTTTTCGCCAGAAGTTTCAGAATTTAGTCGTTCAAATGTAATGAGTGATGAGTGAGAAAATAGGACTTCCTGAAGCAATTTCAATTGCCGTGGGTGGAATGGTCGGTGGCGGCATATTTGCAGTCCTTGGAGTTGTAGCAGCAGGTGCTGGGACAGCTGCATGGATTGCGTTTGGTGTCGCCGGTATTATCGCCCTCTGTGCGGGCTACTCGTTTGTTCGGTTGAATAAGCTATGTTCAGAGTTATATAGTCCAATCGGTCAAATCGAGGATATATCCGGCAACCAAAATTTAGCTGGTATGGTTGGATGGCTGTTAACATTTGGGTATGTCGGTACCATGGCCATGTATGCTTTCGCCTTTGGGAGTTATTTGCAGGAATTAATTGGTATGCAGTCAATAGGTGGGATCCCGTTACGACCGCTGTTATCAGTGGGAAGTATCGTTCTGTTCGGTGGGTTAAATCTCATTGGGGCTCATGCATCCGGGAAAACAGAGGATGCGCTGGTGACTGCAAAGGTTGCAATACTTCTTGCATTTGCTGGAGGTGGGCTCTATTATGGTATCACACAAAATACACTCGTATCAGGTATTGATGCGCTCAGCATCAACGCCCTTACGGCAGCGGCAATAGCTTTTGTCGCGTTTGAAGGGTGGGAATTACTGATGTTTGATCAGGAAAGTATTCATGATCCTCAAACGACCCTTTGGCGAGCAATCCAAATCTCGATCATCGGGACAACAGTGATATATATACTAGTCGCAATCGTCACGACAAATCTCGTACCTGTATCAGTATTACAAAAACATTCGGAAACGGCACTGGCGATTGCTGCGCGACCTATTCTCGGTCAACTCGGATTCACACTAATCGCAATCGCGGCGGTTTTATCGACGGCGAGTGCGTTAAATGCGACGTTATTTAGTGCATCACGATTGTCAGCACAAATCGCTGAATCAACCGCCCGTGAAGTCCACACACAGGACGATCTAGCAGCGGTCTCTAATGGCGGACAGGGCCTTTCCAATTACTCTCAATCCACACCTACTCATCGATCGTCCTCTTCTTCCACAACTACGGACCAGCCTTCTGATACCAAGCCGCCGATTCGAACACTTGGTGTGATTGGGATGTTAACTGCAATTTTCACATTATATGGCAGTTTAAATAGTATCACATCGTTTGCATCTGGTGCTTTTATGACAATTTTCGGTCTTGTTAGTGCGCTTGCTTTTACTCAACGCGATAAAAAACTCCGCACTGCAATCGTACCAGCTATTGGAACGCTCGGATCCGCGGCGGCATTAGTTGCCCTCGTATGGCATCTCCATCGGACAAGTCCCCAAGTTTTGATGACGGTGGCGGTAATTTGGGCAGTCGTACTTTCTGTTTATTGGGTTCCTCGCAAAAAATAGCCAACGATATATCAAATGCAGGATGTGAAGAAACCAAAAAACAATTCGCTAGTTACTCTAATTTTCTGGCAAGGGGAATTTCAATTACTGTCATACCGGGGGATGGAATAGTCTCTTCGAGCAGTTCCTCTAATTCGTTCCAATCATCTGGTCGATATCCTTCAATACCGAAACTCTCTGCAAATTGGATGAAATCTGGATTTGTAAGCTCCGTGCCGAAATGCTCTCCGGTATGTTGGATTTGTTTTTCCGAAATCAGGCCGTAATCATTGTCATTGAATAAGAGAATTGTATATCCACAGTTTAGTCGAGTTGCAGTATCGATTTCAGCCGCGTTCATAAGGAACCCCCCATCACCTGTAGCCACTACGACATTTTCATCAACTGCAAGATCTGCGGCAATGCCACCAGGAACTGCAATACCCATCGCGGCTAATCCATTTGATATGATGCAGGTATTCGGTTCATACGTGAGATAGTTTTGTGCGATCGTCATTTTGTGACTTCCAACATCCGATATGAGGACATCGTCATTGTCCATTGATTCCCGAAGTAACGGTAACACACCGGCGACAGTGAATGGCTCCTTATCGGTCGGATCATAGTAAACAGCATCAATAATTTGTTCTCGAATATCTCGATACCATTCCGTTTCACATCCAACGCCGAGTTGTTCACACCGATCAGATAACTCACGGAGGGTTGCTCCAATGTCGGCAACAATCTCGAGATCGGGATTATAGTGTTGATACACTTCTGCTGGCTCACTATCAATATGAACAATTGTAGCATTAGCTTGTGGATTCCATCCTGATGGGTCATGTTCGGCAATGTCATATCCAACCGTAATGATCAGATCAGCTTTTTCGATTGCTTCAGATGCTTGCTTTTTGTCACCGGAATCAAGCGTCATTAGTGAGTGGGGATCATCATCTGGAATCGCTCCCTTTCCCATATACGTAGAGGCAACAGGAAAGTCGGTTATTTGAACAAGTTGTCGCAACTCTTGGGCTGCATGTGTCCTGACGGCACCATTCCCCGTGATTATTAATGGACGGTCTGCCCCCGATAGTAAATCCTCGAGACGTTCTATTGACGGGATATCCGGATCCGGTCGCCGAACTTCTTTTCGTTTAATCAACGGCTCCATGTCCGTATCTTTGGCAGCGATATCTTCGGGAAATTCGAGATGTGTAGCGCCTGGTTTTTCAAATTCGGCAAGTTTGAATGCCTTTCGGACGGATTCATGAATGATATCCGGATCATTTATTTGAGCATTCCATTTGGTAATTGGTGCTAACATATCGACAACATCAATTGCCTGATGGCTTTCTTTATGAAGCCGTTCTAAACCACCCTGCCCAGTAATTGCGACAAGTGGAGCCTTATCGAGGTTAGCATCGGCAACGCCTGTCACTAAATTTGTTGCTCCTGGACCCAAGGTAGCGAGACAAACTCCTGCCTCGCCAGTGAGTCGGCCCTTAACATCCGCCATGAAAGCCGCTCCTTGTTCATGGCGAACGGGGACGAACGTTATATCCGAGTCATGCAATGAGAACAGCAAATCCTCTAATTCTTCTCCAGGGAGCCCAAAGATATATTCCACATTTTCTTCTTCGAGACAGTCAACGAGGAGATCAGATGCCTTCATTATTCTACAGGAAGGTCAACATCCGTATCCTCTTGTGCCCAGACCGTTTTGCGATTCACGAATTCTTGGATTCCTGCTTCGGAGAGTTCACGCCCATATCCCGATTCTTTCACGCCACCGAATGGAACGCGCGGATCGGATTTTACCAACTCATTGATATATACACATCCCGCATTAATTTGGGATGCCACCTCTTTACCACGGTCAATATCAGTTGTCCAGATACTTGCTCCAAGCCCAAATGAGGTATCATTTGCTTTTTCGATCGCTTCGTCTTCGTTTGAGACACTGTAGACTGCTGCGACAGGGCCGAATACTTCTTCGGTATCGACGGGACAGCCATCTGGAATATCTGTCAGGACCGTTGGTGGATAATAGGCACCATCACGATCCATGGGTTCGCCGCCGATCTCTACTGTTGCCCCAGCGTTGATACTTGCTGTAACTTGTTCGTGAAGTGTTTCCATCAGGTCAGGTCGGGCTTGGGGCCCAATATTCGTCTCTTCATCCATTGGATCGCCGACGGTCAATTGCTCGATGTATGTTACAAGTTTGTCAACAAATTCGTCATAGACACGTTCATCAACGACAAATCGCTTCGCTGCGATGCAGGATTGGCCACCGTTCTGATTTCGCGCCCATGCACCTGTTTTGGCTGCAGCATCGACATCAGCATCATCAAGTACAATATATGGATCACTCCCTCCCAGTTCCAAGACGGTTTTCTTGAGATTTTCACCGGCAGTTGAGGCAACAGCTCGACCGGCCCGACTGCTTCCTGTCAGTGTTGCTGCCTTAATCCGGTCATCGGCGATCACATCATCAACTTGGTCAGATGAAATCAATAGTGTTTGGAACACGCCTTCGGGATAGCCTGCCATTCGAAAGACATCTTCGATTGCTTCAGCACAACCAGGTACATTCGACGCATGCTTGAGGATTCCGACATTACCAGCGGTTAAATACGGAGCCGCAAATCGGAATACTTGCCAAAATGGAAAGTTCCACGGCATGACTGCTAAAACAACGCCTAGTGGTTCATATGAAGTTTTTACGTCGGATCCAGGTGGACTCGGATGGTGTTCATCTTGGAGATATTCGCCAGCATGCTCAGCATAATGATCACAGACCCAGGCACATTTTTCAACCTCGCTGATAGCCTGTGTAATCGGTTTTCCCATTTCCTTTGTCATCAACTCAGCATATTCCTGTTTGTTTTCTCGGAGGACATCACCCGCTTGTTCGAGTAATAATTCCCGCTCTCGAAGTGGACGAGCCTGCCAATCATTGAAGGCTTCTGTTGCCTTCGTGAGGCTTGAGTCGATTTCATTCCAGGTATGTTCTTCATATTCATCGATCTGTTCACCAGTGGCTGGATTTACAACGTCCATACTTGGGTATTAGAGTGGATAGTGTTTCAATCCTTGTTCTACAGGCGGAGCGGCCGCATGTCTCGGAGCGTGACCCAAAGGCAGTTCACAATCATTGAAAGGTAGGTAAATCCCTCAAATAAAGGAAGACTTTATCTGATCATATCAAAAATCACTCTCAATTTTCGAATGGTTGATATATTACCTGATACGGATGTGTTTTGTCGTGAATCTCCGAAATCGTATAGAATTGAATATTTCTTTCTTGACGTGTTGTAACAGGAAATGAATAGTTTGTAGCTTTATATTTGAGCTCGTTGTCCCCCTCTTGGCGGCGGTTCACGTATTCTTCGTGATTTTGCAACCGTTGGCGGATGACTTTCTCTGATAATTCTTGTATTTCCGAAAGATTGTTTTCGAAAACATCAGCAAATTTGTCCTGCAATTCATATCCAATCGAGTTGCGACCAGCTACCATAGCTGCCATGCTTGTCGTTCCCGTTCCCCAGAAAGGATCCAATACTGTGTCCCCGTATATAGAATACATATTTATCAATCGGTATGGAACTTCAAATGGAAACGCTGCGGACCGATCTCGCAATTCGCTGGGTTCTAAGGATTGCAGTTCACCCGTAATCTCAGTCCAAATATCCGAGAACCATTGGTTTCGTTCCTCCCAAAAGTACGCACTTTCATATCGCCGTTCAGAATTTGCTTCGAATTCACGTGGCGTTTTGCCGTTACGAAAAATAAGGATGTATTCATGTTCTAACGTGGCGTATGCATTCGGGGGCAACATACCTGATCCCATAAATTTCGTTGCTGAATTGACTGGTTTCCGCCAGAGTATTTCGGGAAGTGGTTGAAATCCTTCCTCAACAAATGCGGTAATTACCCGAGCATGATTTTGGTATACTCGAAAATTTTCTCCAAGTTTCCGTGTCGCGTCGCCGATATTTATACAGGCAATGCCCCCAGGTTTAAGCACGCGATTGAGTTCTTTCCATACTTTGTCTAATTCAGTATGCATTTGTTCGAAGGCAGTTGATCCTCGCTGTTGCACTATGGCATTTTCGATTTCGGAATTAAGGTTGATAAATAAGTCATCCCACATCTCGATCATCGGATACGGTGGAGATGTTACGATCAGTTCGACGGAATTGGAATCTATATGTTCAAGCGAACGTGCATCTCCAATTACAACCCGATGTTCTGTTTTCATTATTTACTCTTGCTTACTATCTCTATTTACTGTGCTCATCCAAAAAGGAACATGACCATCATCTAATTGGAGTATATAATAATACAATGGGTACAATCACGATATTTGAGGTTGAATGCCCGAAGTGAGTCCGTTAATCTAATTCGGCTGGATTTTGCATTCCTTCTTTAATGCCAATTTGTATTAAGATGACGTTCACCGGATAAGCAGCGAGAAATCCGATGCTCAGTGAGAAAATAAGCCCAGTCCAAAATAATATATCAGATATATGTGCCTCAGCAGCCAACCAAACGTCTGTTCCGATGGCGACAATTTCCATGACCGTAATGCTTGGTGTTTCACTGTAGAAGGCATCCAAGAGGGCTTCTTTGAGAGCAACTCCTTCCTGCAGAAGCGGACCAACTGTGAGCAGATATCCGAAAGTATATGCAAACAGAAAGGTGATAACGATTACCAATGATACATCAAGCGCAAGCAGTCCGGCTGCCAACACAACTCCAGTCACTTCGCCCGCGCCGCATCCTGAATAACAATGGGAGACCGAACGGAATGCTTTCCGCCAGAGGGAGTCTTGTTTGATTTGCTTCCGGCCGGCATACCAGTATACACCGAGTCCTAACGGGCCAGAATAGAGGACTGTCAATACCCAGACGAATTTCATCAAGGGCGCGATCTCAGTGTTATTATAATGGAGATCCAACACAAGGATGATAAGCGAACTCGCAACGAAAATTCCCCAAATTCCCAGGAATTTCGGCGTGGTGAGGAGATACTCAAGCGTTGATTCAATGCTCATTGCTTCAATGAATGATATTAAAACGAATTACTTCACATCTTGGAAACAATTACTGATTTACCAGCTTTCCAAAACCATCCAACTTACTAAGTATATTCGGCAATTGAGTGAACCGCATCGGGGTCACGCCCCGGGGCACTCGGCCTGGCCAGTCTGTAGAGCAGGAAGCGGTAGGTTCATGAGACCGTATGCACTTATGATAGAATGTGCCGGACCTTAACTGTCCAGATTGTGGGCAAAGTATTGCTATGCATGAGCTAGAAACGAGTACAGTCGCACAATCAGAAGGTTTTAAAACGAAATATCGCTGTCCATTTTGTCATACTGACTTTGAAGATATCGATAATTTGATGTGAAACGTTGTCGATCTCGAATTCACTATCCTGGCAACCGTATTTCACTTATTTGTGGCGAAAATTCTCAATTAACACCGCACTTCTCTATTTGGTAGCGGGCACGATGGGATTTGAACCCACGACCGTCGGATATCTTCCTTAACCACGGCACTGTGATCAAGTTAGAAGTCCGACGCTCTGTCCAGACTGAGCTACGTGCCCTAGTTTCAGTTAGTTTTTCTCCCATACATAGATATTTGGATTTCGACGATAGTTCGAGGAGATATACCTATCTTGACACAGCGAGAGAATCCCGTCGTTCACGACGGGCGTGAATCGCGTCAACTCGGGGAAACAGATGGATGATTGGTGCAATCCGGAGATTTACCTTGCTCTAGCCCGTTGCATGACACGTACCGAGGCGGCCTCGACCGCCCAACGAAACGGATACTATCGGATTCAGGGACGCCACGTCTGAAGGAACCCCCTTCAGGCCGCTGGGTTCCCACAGTACGGTACCTCCGAATCCCCTCCCGGGATAGGAGTAACGGCGGGCTGGCCCCGCCAGCAGACCCGTCATGCAGACGCGGTCTGCAAACCAGCAAATCTCCCAACCCTGCGGGACGGGAAGCCGCGTCGTTTACGGCGCGGAGGAGGTCACTATCTAAATAAACCATATTTATAGCAGTGAATAGCATATCCTTTAACAAAGAGACGATATTTCTCGAACAATGCGTGTAATCGGAACGGTTGGACTTCCAGGAAGTGGTAAAGGAGAGGCTGCAAATGTTGCTAAAGAACTCGATATTCCTGTCATTACGATGGGCGATGTCATTCGTGAAGAATGTCGCGAACGTGGCTTGGATCCAGCAAAACATCATGGAGAGGTAGCGAAAACATTACGTGAGGAAGAAGGACCAGCTGCCATCGCAGAGCGGACCTTACCGCGGGTAAAAGAGGCTCTCGAGTCAGCTGATACAGTCCTTATTGATGGCATTCGATCGGATGTTGAGGTGGAGCGGTTCAAAGAAGAATTCGGCAGTGATTTTTATTTAGTAAGCATTGAAGCCCCATTTGAAGAACGAGCCCAACGCCTCTCCAATCGAGGTCGAGACGCCGCTGATACACGCACTGGTGAAACCCTTCGTGAACGAGATCAACGAGAATTAAATTTTGGTATGGAGAAGGCCATGGACCAAGCAGACGTCGTCGTAGAGAATACTGGCACCCTCGCATCGTTTCGTCAAACAATAGAAACTCTCCTTACGGGGGAGATACATGAACAATGAACCAAATTTATAGTGTTGAAGTTACGATCACCGCACCCGTCAAACAGACGGAAATTAAAGATCGCGTTATCGAAGCTATTACAGCTATATTCCCTGAAGCGGATATCGAAACGAAATCGGATCGTATCGTTGCACAGACCCATTCGGTAAATCATTTTAGTGAATTACTCACCGAACAACAGATCGTTGATACTGCCCGCGATATTTTATTTGCCAATATCCGAAATCAAACCATTTCATTTGACCTGAAAAAACAGGCTGCCTACCGCGGAATAGTAAACTTTGCTGTGGGGAATCCAGCCGAATTAGGTGACATTCATGTTGAAATAACAATCAATGAATCGGACCCCGATGAATTTATCGATCAAATAGCACCGCCAACAGAAACAGAGGAACGTTAGAAGGTCGATTTTCTTTACGAAAGTCATCCAAAGGGACCTAACCCACCACCTTCTCCGCCTTGTTGTTGGAGTTTTTTCATCATCCGCTGCATATCGCCTTCGCCCATACCTTGGAATTGTTTCATAGTTTTTGACATCATTCGATGCTGTTCGAGAAGTTCTCGGACAGTATCTTCGTCTTTACCACTTCCCCGAGCAACTCGCTCGATTTGGGTTGCACCAATGCTACGGGGATTTTCAAGCTCATCTTCAGTCATTGAATCCATAATTACCTTAAAATCATGCATCCGTTCTTGGGTGACATCCATTGCATCATCTGGCAGTTGGTCCATCATTCCGCCTCCCATCCCAGGAATCATATCCATAACTTGGTCAAGTGGCCCCATTTTATTCATCGCATTCATCTGTTTGCGCATATCTTTGAGGGTGAACTCACCTTGGAGGAGATCTTCTGGGTCCCAATCGTCTGCCTCTTCTTGGGTTTCTTCCATCGCCCGTTCAACTCGTTCAGTCAACTGCTTGAGGTCACCCATTCCAAGCAATCGTGATATAAATCCATCTGGTTCGAATCGCTCGATATCTTTGACAGTTTCTCCGGTCCCGAGAAATGCAATCGTGGCGTCTGTCTCGTTAACTGCTGTTAACGCGCCACCACCCTTGGCAGTACCATCAAGTTTGGTAATCACGACACCATCAATACCAATGGCTGAATCAAATTCATTGGCTTGTTCTTGCGCCCCTTGACCGATTGCGGCGTCTAATACGAGCAGGGAATGGTCTGGATCCACAACTGTCTCGATCTCTTCGATTTCCTCAATTAGTTCGTCTTCGAGCGCGTGGCGACCAGCTGTGTCGATGATCCGAACATCTGCATTTTCCGTTGCTTCGAGCCCATCTTGGGCAATTTGTATTGGATCATCTTCCTCAGGATCGCCGTAAAACGAAACCTCAGCCTCTTCAGCCATTTGTTTTGCTTGATCATACGCGCCAGGGCGGAAGGTATCTGTTTGAATTACAGCAGATTTCAACCCCTTTTTCGAGAACCACCACGCAATTTTCGCTGCTGTTGTCGTTTTTCCGGACCCTTGCAGTCCCGCGAGAAGGATTGTCTGTTCTTCAAGCGGTAATTCCGTACTGTCCCCAATGAGATCGACCATTTCTTCATAGACGATCCGAAGGACATGATCGCGAGCCGAGGTACCTGCAGGTGGTTCCTCTTCAAGAGCTCGCTGTTTGATAGAATCAGATAAATCCATGACAAGGCTGACTTCAACATCAGCCTGGAGAAGCGATCGCTGAATTTCTTTAACGATCTCCTCGATGTCTTCCTCGCTTATACGGGACTTTCCGCGTAGCTTGTTGAGGGTCCCTCGCAAGGAGTCTCCAAGTTCATCTAATACCATTCATGTATAGTAGGGGATGATAGCGTTAAAGGCTTTATTTTACTTACCTATAAAGGACATAGCAGAATGATGTTCTCAATTACATTAATCGACTTCTTTCCTCGATCTTCAACTGATCGGCCATTTTACATTATCTGCGAGTGTACGGTTCTCCCTCAAAGACTGGTACCTCCACCATAGACTAGAATGCACTCTTGCGTTAAGTCACGAGTGAAAACAACAGGTCGTCTTGGGGGTCCAAGAGCTAAGGTCCGAACGTTAGCCAGTGAGGATATCACGTCTCAAGAAGCTCATTGACCAATGCTTCAGGTTCAAATCGTTTGAGATCATCATAGTCTTGGCCCGTCCCCAAGAACAAAATCGGCTTCCCAGTTACGTATGCAATAGAAATCGCCGCCCCTCCTTGACTGTCGGCATCTGCTTTCGTGAGAATCGTACCATCGATTTCTGATGCTTCATTAAACTTTTGTGCCCGATTAACGGCATCTTGGCCTGCTACAGCCTCATCAACAAAGATGGTCATATCTGGATCAACGACGCGATCGATTTTCTCAAGTTGTGCCATTAAATCATCACTTGTATGAAGGCGGCCAGCTGTATCTCCGAGGACAACATCGATATCATTTGCTTCCGCATACTCCACTCCATCGTAAATGACAGCTGCTGGATCTCCTCCTTGTTCGTGACTAATGAGTTTTACATCGAGATTTTCGGCATGTTCACTCATTTGTTCGTTAGCCCCAGCCCGATATGTATCCCCATTTGCAATGACTGATGAGTAGCCATGTTGCTCTAGTAGTTTGGCAACCTTTGCGATCGTTGTGGTTTTCCCAACACCATTGACACCAGTGAAAATGATGACGACGGGTTTCTCAGCGGAAGCAATTTCATCTAAAAAATCGAATTGACCCACATCAATTACGGATAACAACGCATCAGCTAATGCATCTTCGACAAGCGATCCGGTTCGTTCGCGAAAGCTACGCTTTTCGCCCGTAAGATCTTCTTTAATCGTTTCAAGGATTTCTTCAGCAACACTCATCTCGACATCACTTTCTAATAGTGCCATTTCCAACTCCCAGAGGGGCTCCTCTAGATCATCTTCATCAATTATGACTTGCCCTTTTGCAAGTGACCGAGCTCGATCTCGTAGTGACGCCTCTTCCTCTTCTTCTCCATCGTCAGATTTAGATTCAGATTCGTTTTCGTCGGAATCTGTAGCTTTCTCTTCTGCAGTTTCTTCGACATCCGATTGGAAACGACCGAGCGATTCCTTCAACCCATCAAACATTATTCATTTGATTGGTCGCGTTGTTGCTGTTGTTGCTGTTGTTGTTGCTGAAGTAACCGCTGCTGGGTTTGTTGAGCCCGTTGTTCGAGTTCTGCCGTCTCTTGTTCGAGTTCGTCTATTTCTTCATTGATTTCATCGATCCGGTCATCGATATCCTCTTTTTTCGTTTCAAGAACATCAATCGCATCCGAACGTTCAAGTTCTGCGGCATATCCACCACCTAATTCGACAGTAATCTCATCGATATTTTCAACAGTTGCTCGAACGTGTGCCCCACCGCCAAGCGGAACCTGGATTGTCGAATCGTTTTGTAGTGTTTCAATTCCCTCAATCGCTTCATCGATATTCTGTTTTTCCTGACGTAATTGCTGAATTGATTGTTGGAGTTCTTCTCGTTCTTCTTCAAGTGCTTCTAATTGTTCAGACAATTGCTGCAATTCTTGTCGTCCGCCGCCGCCCATACTCATACATATATGTTCAGAATGCTAGCCGGAAGAATCTTCCTACTCAAGAAAATACAAGGTGTCTTCGATGCGACCCAATTCTGGACCTGTCGTTTCTTGCCCAGCTATAAATCCATAGTCGTTCACAATGAGCCCTGAGCCAACCAACGGACCACCGTAATTAATCGTCCCGATATCTGCTCGAACATCGAGTGCCTCCTCAACTGCTTCAAGCTCATCTTCGCTCGTTTTGGGATGACATAAGACGCCATTATTATTGGCGATGGCAGCCGTTCCCACAGTATGCACATCCGCAATTGATCCCCGATACACAGGGACGTCAAGCCCTTCTTCTATTGTATTGACGGCTGCACGAGATAAATCCGGATGGACATACGCTCCGGAATCGTTTGCTAAAATTACATTTCCAGCGGCATTGATCTTCCCCGGCAATTCCACAACATTGCCGACATCATGTGTTGTTATTGTTTCTCGTTCGCCTTCTCGAATCCGTTCGCTCACGACGAGGCCATGTTCATTACCGGCGATTAACGATCCAATTGTTGAAGATCCGCCAATGGTGGTTGTGAGAGAGTGGACATCAAGTTCTTCGCTTATTTCATTGATTAGATCCTCTTCTAAATCAGGCCGAAGAAAGACACATTTGTTAGTCGCTTTCGAAAACACCCCAATATATGACGAGCCAGAAAATGCAGCGCGGAGCACAACTATCCCCTATTCTTCTGCATGCTCCGCTTCAACAAGTGCTTCTCCCTCTTCAACAAATCGAGCAGCATGGATCCGTATTTTACTCGGGGGTTTTGCTCGGCCCTGTTCCCATACCACTTCGTTAATCGAGGGATCTAAGCGAACTTTTTCGTCATCGACATTGAAATGTTGGGCGAGATGTTCGCGTATTAGCGACATGGCTTTATCTGCCCGATTATGTTTTGCTTCTGCCCGTACTTCTCGTAACGGGACAGTTATTACTCGCTCTTCAAATTCGTTTGAACTCATACGTTATTCATCAAGGTCCTGTCGCCGCCAACTTCGTCGCTTTGGATTCCGCTGTACATCACGATTTGTTTTCATAATGACCCAGCCTGGAATCCGTGTATTCTGTCGTTCCTTTTTGCCGAGTCGTTTTTTCTTCGATTTTGATTTTTTACCCATGTTAATGGAATCTATCCTACGATAGCATAAAATCTTGTTCCTTTAACTCTTGCAGGCTAAGTCCCCATCCTCAACGAGCAACGCA
>JBDGRB010000273.1:0-12995 GCA_042218485.1 Halobacteriaceae archaeon
GATTGTAAATCACTAATTTTCTTCTCCAATTTTTCAAGCGTTGTATGGGTATCACGGGGAACAAGATGAATACTTATATCTGTATTCCGTGTTTCGGGCGCAGAATATAGTTGTTGGAGGAATCCGTTGACTGGCTTATTTGGGAATACACTAACCCATTGAGTTTGTCGCCATGTATCTCCTGTTCGAACAGTATCTGTAAATGCCTCGATACCATCAGGGGAAACAATCGCTTGATGGGTATCATCTATTTCCCGAATTTCTCGTAATGGTGGATGGGTATGCTGGACGGAATCGTCCGATTCATCATTTGTGGTTGTTGTGCTCTTCGATTTCGGTGTTTCGTTTTCGTGCAAGTATCGCAATGGTGCAGTAATTATTTCTCGAATCATTTGTTACCTCGAAGAATTGGATTTGTACGTAGGACTTTCTCCATATCTCGATACTCCTGTTCGTTACCGTTCCAAAATTCAGCGATTATTTTCATGCCTTGGTTTGCACTCACTCGACTAACTTCAGTATCTGGAATTTCACGTAGCCCATTATTCAAATTCCGTAATCGTGTTTCTAAGATCGTCAACATTTCTGCTCGTTGTTCGACTTCCGATTCCATAGCGAATAATCCAAATAGTGTTCCTACGCCTGGGAGCGACTGGAGGAACGAGATCAGCCTCGACTGATTTGATTGTATATCTGCTGGTGTAACCGTAACAATCACATAATGATCCCGAATAGCCATTTGGCGGCGGGATAATTCATCACGATACCAATCGATATATCCATTGAGTAATTTTTGCAAGGCAGGATTGCGTTTGACATCTGCATCACCCAAACGCGATTCATACTGTTGGAGATATTCATCAGTTGGAAATGATTCAGTTGTAGAATAAATTTGGACGGGGAATTCAATAACTGTGTTTAACACATCTTCAAACGCTGCGGCCTTCTTCTCCCATTCATCTTCTGTTGCGAGTGCCATCGCTGGCGGGTCAATTTCTAATAATCCAACTAAACTGCCATCTGTTCGTTCAATAATATCATGTTCAGGGTGGATACTTTTCACCTGAGTAAACGATTGTGCTTCGATAAAGCCATGCGTTGATGAACTCGTCACAAAGGCGAGTTGCGAAGCAACCCATTCCTTCGTTTTTCGATATTGGGGTGTGAGAATTACCAATATTATTCCACAGAGAATACCAATGCCGGCAAGTGGTAATCCAAGCTCTTGGACATGGTATCCTCTAATCGCCATTGATGAGGGGACGATCGTTTTAAAAATTAATAACAATAAAGCGCCAGGTGTTAGTGCGAAAAGGATATCGGTAAACGAGAATTTCCCAAATAATTTCGTATCTGTACCTAAGGATCGGGGAATACTGTTTGATGGATCAGTCATTTGTATTATTTTTCCGTTGAGAGTGATCGGTTCGCATAGTTTGATTCACAGAAATTCCGGTATTTGATGCCTTCGTGCCGGTGTCTGGTAATGTCGGTGGGCGATCACGGGCAATCGTCTGATTGGATTCAGTGGACAAATTTTGTCGGATCGATCGATGTCGATCCCGAATATTATGCCCATGAAAATATCCAGTCATCCGCTGGACTGTCCCAAAGAGTGCACTTCCTTGCCAGAGAAATATAAGCGGGACCAACAATGCAAATATTGGAATCGTTATCGCCAATAGCCACCGACTAAATCCTCCGAGACTCACTCCGAAGCTACGACCCAATAATGCACTAATCCGAAAGAGAAGTGCAACTGGAACTGTCATGAATAACAGCGGAATATACAACCCTGCAATCCGTTGAACAAACTTCGAAATATATGCCAATGGCCCAACACCAGGGACCCAGAGTGCAATTAATAATGGCATCGAAATCATCAAAACGTAAATACCGAGATATCGCAGTAGGTAGATAATCGCAAGCAGGAAAAATATAATCAAATCCGTGGAAAGCGCCACGACAAGGCCGAGAATACCCATGGCCGAAAACGATAGCGTTTGAAATAGCGAAATTGAATCAAGATGTGGCACAAAATAGCGTGTAAGAGCATCAGCAAACTGCAGTGAAATAGCTCCAATCCACCACCAACTGAGAATACCACAAATCCCAACCAGCGCACGTTTCTTTAGTTTACCGCGTGTATAGGTGCTAAATAGGAAACTTGTACTTTCAAAGAATATTATACACCCGACTGAAACAGTCCATATAAATATCGACAATGGAATGATAGCTTTCCAATAATACTGATAAAACGTAATCCATGGTTCTGTCGACGGGGATCCAAATATATTCGCTGGATGAGGGGTTGACACCATAATCGTCACGAGATCGCGAGCATACAACTCGATAAACCCTGTTATCGGTTTAAATAGAAATTGCAGGATCTCCGTTAAAATCTTAATGATGATTTCGGTTAATGGTGCCATATATACCTTATTGGGCAAAGATTTCGTAGCATATCACGCATCGATAAATTGTTCGTAAGGGATTCAAAATCCACAACTACCGCTTGTCACAACGATATTGTTCAGGATAAATTGCAAGAATGATGATGACAACGGAGCCATGATAACCCCCCAGACCAACGCTTGGTTTCGAATTTGTTTTATTTCCCGTATTCTATCTGCCCGTCGCATATACGGTAACAACACACTCGCACCTAATGCAGTAGTACCGCCAAGAATCGGACCGCCAAATTGAATCATCGTGAATATATTCCGGATCGTGGCGGCAAGTTTCGTCTGACAGAATGCCGTCGCAGTACTTTCCGCAGCGACAGGATCAACAGCGATGACAGCTAAAAACACGCTACTAAAGAGCGTAATATGTAGATACCGATTGGTATACTCTTTGTTTCCGATCGATACAACGTAGTTATATAATATTTCTATCATATTTTTGTTGCATTTATCACCTGCTTAATAGGTTTCTAAGCGGGTGATAGTATCTCTAGACCATTGATTACTGTTTATAAACTTTTCCGATTACACTAATATATAAATTACCTAATAAAATATCAGAACACAAACCTATCAGAATACCAAATTGCTATCAAAGGCAAATGTAGTCGAAATGATTCGTTACAAAGGTCCTTATGAAGGGGTCCCAGAATTACCCAATCAATCGGCCATAACTTTGAACAAATATGATTAGTTAGCCAAAGAGTATGGGTTATGTTCTCACATGTACCTTCTGTGATTTTCGAGAAGTTGTAGAGGGGATGGAGAAAGCATTGGAGAAGGCTGATGAACATGAATCCCAATCAGTAGCCCATATTGTCGAAATAGAAAAAGTCGAAGACACTGATCAAATAACAGAATCGCAATCGTAACGTCTCTTTTTCATTTATCTGAAGGTGAACCGCTCGGGGAACGCCCCAAGGCATTCGGTCTGCTTTTCTGTAGATTTATATTTTATATAGCGTTAATTTTCTGGCCCTGTATAATAATCAAATCCGCCCGCTTGTTCTAATTCGTCAAGTTTGTGTTCAACGTCTGTAAGTTCCTGTTCGTAGTCATCAATCAGAGTCCGTGTATGCTCGTATCCATGAAGTTGTGATAGCGCAACAAGTCGGTCTTGCAGCAGGCGGATGTACGCATCTGCTTCCGCTTCTGCTGTATATCCTAACTGATTGAGAAGCACATGAATTAGCACCCATAGTCCATATGACCGCCCTTCTTCAGTGGTATATTCTTCTGTTAATGCAGGTTGCTCATCAAACTTCTCGAAGTAAGCCTGTGACATCTCACTGGCTAGAATATAAGCATCGCGGAGAAACTCTTGGATTGGCTCTGGATAATCAGCAAACGGTGTTCCATCTCGATGCCATGATTCGATATATCCATTCGTTTGGAGTTCATTCCATCGTTCCTGTTCAGTAGCAATTACTTGTTCATAATCGCCATAAATCGCTAATTTAACCTCGCTTTTCTCCCATCGAGGATCCATCCCGAATCGTGAATAACGAACCCCATCGCAGCCTTCTATATTTTGGAGGCGTTCCAGATTTGGAACAATATATTCTCGAATGAGCGTTTCATCAGCTTCATGACCAGTAGTAGTCATAGAAATACGCTGACTCTGGACCATATCATATATTTAAAAATACTATATTACTGTTTTGCGATTTTAAGCCACTGGATCCAAAGTATTCGGTTCTGCATTACTTGGTATAGAATTACTAATATCGTATATCATTCATAGCAGTAACAGCATGAAACCCACTCCTCTAGAGTAGATTAGCTTACTTGCCATCAAGGAATAGATTTTTAGACCAGTTTTTGTTCTTTCTCCCCCAGTAAAAGAGCACAGCTCCAATCTCAAACCACTAACATTGCTATCGAACTACATCCCATTAGACTCCATATCTTCGTTGCTTTGAAGCATAATAAAACCACTAATAAGCATCAACATTGCGAGGGCGACCATGCCAGGATCCCAGCCCATCGTCGCTTGCGGCATTGTCCCATCCATTACTGGATTCATTTCGGTATTCGTTTCCATCATCGATCCAGAGATGACTTGCAACAGTAACATGATGATTGCGTAGCCAATCATAAGCGGACCACTTAATCCGCTGAGGTAATCGGATGCACCCGAAAGTAAAATGATGCCATGGATGATCACAATGACTCCCAGAAGTATCATAATCCACCCAGAAGGGCTGATTTGTGGTGAAGCCCAGGCACCCCAGAGTGAATAGAGTCCAGACATAATCGCAATCGAGGATCCATAAAGTTGGGTATTCGTAACCATACGTATTCTTTAGAAAGTCAACCTCATAGTAATTTCGTGGCTTCTCACAGGATAACAGGCATGGCTTTCTCCGTGATTATGTGATCCTTACATCAAACTGCCATCAATTCATAATCATTTTAGGAACAATGATTGATTTTAAAAGCATGAAAGTTACCAACCGTAATGGTATCGGAATCGGAATTGTTATTTTAACAACTCTCTTTGGATTGCTATTCATAAATCAACTTCCCGAACAAGTTGTCGTCCAATTTGGATCCCTTGGAGAACCAAATGATAGGCTAGCGAAACCGATAGCATTGATTGCATTGCCTCTCCTCCAATTAGTCGTGATAGGTGGATTCGCTATTATACCTCGAATCGATCCGCTTGGCGAAAATATCCATGATTTTCAACAAGCATATGATCTGTTAATGGTGATCATTGTTGGGTTTATTGGGTATATTCATGCGCTACTAATTTTATGGAACAGCGGATATGAATTTGCGATAATTCAAGTGCTTATTCCAGGGATAGCGATCCTCTACTATCTCGCAGGACATGTTGTGACAAAGGCTAAACAAAATTGGTTTATCGGTCTGCGCACGCCATGGACGTTAACGAATGACCAAGTCTGGTCGGATACACATAGCCTTGGGGGACGATTAATGAAGATTGCTTCAATTGTAACCCTAGGCGGTCTCCTCTTTCCTCGATATGCAGTCGGGTTTATCGCAATTCCTGCAGCAGGTATTGCAATATTTGCGACAGTGTATTCCTATTGGGATTATCGAAGAGTTATCAATCAAAATGCATAACCAAAAAGGCCGATCTAATCCGGCCACCAACATAAAATGCCACCGGATCGGTTCCGCAAGTAAATCGCCTACGTATTATTAGTTAAAAATCTTCAAGTGTCGGTGATCTATAGATATACCAGTCAATATATCAATGGGTTTCAGAATCACTATAAATCGCCTCTTATCGATGCAAATTTTTACCTCTACTCGGGCGCGAACAATTGCCCTCGTTACATTCACAAGCCTCATCGCCATCTTTGGGGTAGTGAGTGTCTTTATTTTCCGGACAATGCCAGAAATACTGGATCCCGTATGGCTTCGCCAGTCTATCGAAGGATATGGAATATTTGCACCGATAGTTTTTATCCTCCTTCAAGCTACGCAAATCGTTATCGCTCCGATTCCTGGCCAAATCCTTGGATTTATCGGCGGATACCTATTTGGCACAATTCCTGGAGTAATATACAGTTTGATCGGTGCCACGATCGGTAGTATAATAGTATTTATTTTTGCACGGCAATTTGGCCGTTCGTTCATTGAACGGTTCGTTGTTGCGGACACGCTTGCCTTATTTGATACACTCATCGAGAGAAATGGAAGATTTGTGTTATTTGTTGTCTTTCTTGTGCCAGCACTTCCCGACGATGCGATTTGTGCAATGGCCGGGATAACACGCATCCCCATCTGGCAACTCGTTATCATCTCTCTCGTAGGTCGGTTTCCTGGATATTTGATGGTTAGTTATGCTGGAGCAGAGTTTGCAAAAACAAATTATATCCAAACGACAGCAATTCTCTTCGTTATTGCCTTTACTGCCATTCTAGCATATTGGTACAAGGATAAGGTACTTTCAGCCTTATTGTCCATAGCGCCATTCAATTGATTTCAGAAAAGCTGGTATAATCAGGATGTTGTCATAGAATTTAACTCAACTACACGTCTATCCATTGGTGTGCCCCTTGAGTTTCAGTTTGTATTTGTGCTTGTAATTGTCTATGGGACAAGTTACAGTCTCAAATTTCTCGAACAATATGACATCCCAATTCTTGCGGTGGAGATCCTGGCTGGTGTAATTTTCGGATCCTTTTTCGGGATAATCGGTCCTGAAACGCAAGGATATGAATTTTTACTCAGCATGGCAGCTTTGGGTTTGCTTTTGATTATGTTTGAAGCGGGTTTGGAACTCGACCCAGCACTCATCCAAGACAATCCCAAAACTGTCGGTATTTTGGGATCTGCAACGTTTGGCATTCCGTTTATTTCAGGCCTCGGTTTGGGATTGTTACTGAATCTCTCGATTTTTGCGTCGTTTTTAATCGGGGTAACTGTTTCAACAACCTCGCTCGGTCTTGTCTATCCACTCCTCGAAGATTTCGGGTATATCGAAACGGAACGCGGCCAACTCATTCTGTCGGTGGCAGTATTCAATGATATAATTAGTGTCATTGCATTAGCATATGGGATTACGCTAACGTCACCAAACCCGATATTCGGATTGACTGTTGTGACGGCAACTGTACTCTTCTTTTTCGTCGTGGTACCCAATTTCTTGGTTGAATATCTCGAAACAATTGTCCCTGATACAATCGTGACAAATCCGACGAAATTTGGTGTCTTTTTGGCTGTCGGGTTAGCATTTCTAATGGAACAAGTTGGCATTCATGCTATTCTTGGCGGGTTCTTTGCGGGACTCCTTATCGCCGAAGTTACACATGAAGGACATGAAGTAGATCAAGCAATGGATCCAGTTGTCGATCTTGTCGCACCGGTGTTTTTCTTCTTTGTTGGCATGCAGTTCCAACTCCGTGTCATAAATATGGCTGATATCTGGATTGTGGTGACCGTCATCATACTTGGGCTTGGAGCCAAAATTGTCGGTTCGCTCATTGGCGGACTATTGACGAATGTTACTACCAAAACAACATATTTCCTTGCAGCTGTCATGCCCGGGCGATTGGCGATAAGTGTGGCTGCCGCTGAGATCGGATTAAGTCAGGGTATTATCAGCCCAATAATTTACGATGCGTTTTTGGTACTCTCGACACTCTCCGTATTTGTCGCAAGTCTCTCGTTTCGATATTTATCGCAACAGGAAAAACGGATCTAGACCTACTCACAAAGCATACGAACAACCGATGGAGTCCAAAAATCAAACTATTTGTATCGATTACTACTTTTCCCAAATTCTCCAAGTTGTGGAAATCGAGTGCTATAGAATGTGACTCGTAAGGCAATTCATAACGAGGAATACGGTCCACCTTTCGCGGAAGTAAGCCGATCGACCTGATCTTGGGAGAGGTCGACCGTCGCAGCACCGAGATTTTCGGCTAATTGATCAACGGTTCGTGCACCAACAATCGGAGCTGTAACTCCATCACGATGCATGAGCCAGGCAAGGGCAGTTTGGGCGGGCGTTGCATCAACCTCATCGGCAACAGCGTCTAATTCATCATGTACATCGAAGTTCGTCTCCGTGAGGAATTGATCCTCAAAGCGACTTGATTCGGCGACGCGTGATTCACCTGTTAATCCTGCTTCGCGATCGTATTTTCCGGTTAAAAATCCCTGCCCTAATGGGCTCCACGGGCAAACTGCCAGGCCATAGTCTCTGGCCATTTCGAGATAATCACCCTCAATCTCACGATTGACCAGATTATACCGCGGTTGGGTCACGGTAAACGGTTCCCAGCCCTCCCGCTTTGCGATTTCATTCGCCTTTGCAATCTTCCAGGCATTGGGACGGAGTGTTGAAGCGCCTAAATAGTTCACTTTGCCATCCTCAACAAGCCCGGTAAGTGTTTTCATCATTTCACGGGCTGACGTCTCATCGTCCCACCGATGGATATAGAGCACATCAATATAACTCGTATCGAGACGTTCGAGAATGCCATCTATTCGATGGCGGAGATTTTTTCTATTTGTTCCTTTGCTATTTGGATCCCCATCACGAATTTGCCAATAGATTTTTGAAGCAATTGTAAACCGTTCACGATCACGTTCCGCTAACCAATTACCGATCCATCGTTCGCTTTTTCCACCGCCATAGACATCCGCAGTATCGATAAATCGGCCGCCTGCTCGCTCATAGGCATCCAAAAGGTCATAGGCCCGATCTTCTTTTATTTCAATATTCCCGGCTTCCGTTTGTTTTCCGAATCGCCAGGTGCCAAACTGTAGTTCACTCGTCGATAATCCAGTACTCCCTAATTTGACAAAATCAAGATCAATGTCATCTACAGAAGTCATGCCTTAGTGAATTATTTTCTCGACATTCTTAAAAGAATTCAGATTCAAAACTGATAGTTGCTCATTCGCGGATATATTTGGGGAAAACAGGAAAAACAGATCATGCTTGTCAAACGTCATGGTTTTCTGCGTCCCCAATCGATATGCATTCACCGACGTAATGAAATTTCAAGATGCAATATTATTTCTCATCTTAGCTATTGTGTGGGGAAGCGCTTTTACCGCAATCAAAGCAGGATTGACGTTTTTTCCGCCAGTTCTCTTTGCGGCACTTCGGTACGATTTCGCCGGGATCCTCATGTTAGGATATGCAATGTATATCAATGAGCATTGGATGCCAAGCAACTACCGTGAATGGCAACTCGTTGGCATCGGGGGTGCATTAATGATAGCAGCATATCATGCATTTCTATTTGTTGGAGAACAAGGAACAACAAGTGCCGCTGCAGCAATTATCGTCAGTCTATCACCGATATTAACAACGGGATTTGCCCGTATATTACTTCCAGACGAACGGTTGACAACAGTAGGGATAATGGGCTTAGGCTTTGGATTTCTCGGCGTTATCATCTTGAGCAATCCAGATCCCAATAATATATTTGATAGCCGCACTGTTTCGATGTTTCTCATATTTATTGCCACCGCATCGTTTGCGTTAGGAAGTGTGCTTACCCGCCGGAGTAATGCCGATCTGGCTATCGAAACAATGGAGGCATGGGCGATGATCATTGGTGCAATATTAATGCATGGAATAAGCCTAGCAATTGGTGAATCCTGGATGGCTATCACATGGACACAAACCGCCCTCATCTCCCTGGGATACTTGGTCGTGATTGCCAGTGCTGGTGGATTCTTAATTTATTTTTCGCTCCTTGAACGACTCGGGCCGATTGAAATCAATTTAGTTGCCTACGCTGGGCCGGTTGCTGCGACAATTACAGGATTTGTCTTTCTCAATGAAATACCAACGATCTATACGATGATCGGTTTCGTTTTCATTGTCATTGGATTTATTCTAATCAAACGACGAGCGATTCGACGGGAATTTGATAAAACAATTGCTCTTTTATAGAGTAGGTTTCTGCTATTGATAGGCGGACGAAATTCGAATCAACGATTAGTATGGTATAATCCGGAATTGTGTCGGTAACAATATTCCTAATACTAAGAATAGGAAAGCTGCGATCGCGGCTGATATGAGGGCATACGGTATCTGAGTGCGGACATGGACCATATGATCGCTACCACTTGTCGAGGAGGCTAACACAGTTGTATCACTAATTGGCGAGGAATGATCGCCGAATATCCCGCCGCTAAAGACAGCCCCTAACACGAGTGGAAGATTTGCTCCTGTAGCAAATGCTAATGGAATTGCGATCGGAAACATAATGCCATATGTTGACCAAGAGGATCCATCCGAGAAACTCACAAAACTCGTAACAAGAAACACGCCGACTGGGATTATCCATGATGGGACGCCGCCAAAGACATTCGTAACAAAGGTAGCGATGCCCAACAGACCAACCGCATTTTGGATTGAACTTGCAAACATCAAGATGGCGGCAGCTAATAGAATTCCTTTGAATCCAACAAGCATCGCATCTGTGGCATCTTTATTCGAGGGAATATCTCCTTTCAATCGATACATAATAAATGCCACCGCCAGTGCAGTAAATGAAGCCAATCCTAGCTTTACGCCACCGATATTAAACGCCCACGGACCGCTTGGCGGGACCACGAGTTTCCATGACCCAATCGCAAACAGTGTGCTCCCTGTTTTACCCTGCACAAAAATAACCGGACTGCCTCGCCAAAACATCGCCCCAAGGCCCACAACGATCATCGTTACGATGGGAATTGCGAAATTCACCCAATCAGGATCCGCCCCTTCATACATTGAATATTCATCCATCTCCTTTGATATCATTGGATCTGCATCCTCTCCTAAGACACCCTGACCGGACCGAGCACGTGATTCTTCAGTTCCCATTTCAAATATATTTGGAACGACTTGCCAGGCGACTAAGCCAGCGATGATAAGGGCAATCCAGGAATAGAAACCAGTAAAGAGAGTATTGAAGAAAAGTGGCCAGACCGCACCCGTAGCGGCTGTGACTTGGTCACCACCAGTATTCACGAAATCCTTCATATAGGCCGGCAAAATGCCTTGTTTTTGTGCCTGCACCAATCCACCGCCGATGAATCCAACCATGGCTGCACCCCAAGTAGAATAAAACGCCAATCTAGCAGCAGGTGATCCGGCTGAATCAACGTAATATGCCAATTTTGCCCGCGATACGTTGAAGGTATCAGTAAGGGGGCGCATCATCGATCCCACAACGAGACAGTTGAAATAATCATCAATATGGATGGCAATACCCGCCAAGAACGCCGCTTTTTCGGCATCGTCGGATGATTCGACGCGTGCTGTCAGTGCTTCCAGAACACCGCGAATTGCACCCGATCGGATCATCAACCCAATCATGCCACCGATCGCGAAAATTGCGAGAAGAACGTTTTCCACATACCAGGGGCCAAATAGCGGTGCTGTCGCAATGATCTCTGGAACCAGTTTTAATCCAAAGATCATCCCAAGTATTACCCCGCCAACGCCAATCGGCCACGAAGTATCCGAATTTTGATACGAAACTTCCCCTAATTTGCCGCCTACCGTAACCAAATCGGAGGGAACGCCGACGGCTTGGGGATGAAGTGCTCCCAATGTGATTGCGGCGACGACGATGCCGATAAACAATCCCATCAACGCATCGCGTGTATACCATGCAAGACTGATAGCCACAAGGGCTGGTACGATCGAAAAAACCCCAGCATCAATTCCCTGGACCATATATTAGCGTTACTATAATATTATATAAATATTTATAATAATTACGATTAATTTAAAGAGGGTTACTAATTCGTAATTAATCTTATTTATATTTTAGATATAGTAGAATTAGTGAATTTACATTAATAAACCTCTATAATATTCGGATTTGTGAAATCCTACGATACCCAATTTATGGTTTTCTCACCGACAGTCGTAAAAGATAAAGTAATCCTTCTATCTATATTGATGTAACATGGCCGCTCAACGCGCAGACGATGTTCAGCCAACAACACAGAACTTTGAATTAGTTGAAGCCGTAAAATCAGCCGTCATATTAGCATTAGTGGTAAGTTTGCTTGCTTTATTTGGTGAAAAATTAGGCGTCTTATCACAAGGAACCGTTGGCATTATGATGTTTAGTAATGTTGCAATCCTCTTTGTTTATGGCGGGTTTGTCTATATTGTTTTAGTGGCTCTCGACCTTCTCGATCAGCCGCTTGAATTATCAAAACATTTCGTTATCTCGACAATTCTTGCTTTAATATATACGGCGGTTTTGTGGTTTATCCAAACTTGACAAAAGGATATGTTAATCGAGACTTCTAATCGTGGAGGCGTGATGTACAACGGCTATGAAGTTTCAGATTGTGAAAAAGGCGACGGCATATCATGATCCTGAAGGGCTGTTGCACCTTGCTTTATGCATGTTTCAACAGCAGTTTTGTTTTTCATTAAAAAGAAATTATATCCCTGCTCACTTGTATGATGCACAGAATCTTTGAATATATTCTCCGCATGATTGGTATATTGTTTTACAACGACAATATACGGGCGGAAATCCTCAACTTCAACTAATGCATAGGAATGTGAGGCGAGCACGGACTGGACCCAATTAAATTCATCAACAGGGACCTCGAATCGATACTGATAATTGTTATAATACTCCCGGAGGATGTCAAACACTTCGTCGCCTTCAAAATAGTGTTTGAAGAGATAGGTATCTTCTATTAAAAAAGCATTCACCCGCTCATCCGGATTAGACGCGGATGGCATTCCCTTATGTATATATTACTTTTGGATAAGTTAACTGTTATAGGTAGTTAAACCGTGTCGGAATGCAAATGTTGACCGTTATAATAGATTCAGGGCTCCCCTAAGCTTAATTTACTCTGATAACGTAGATATGTTATCTAAATGCCAACTTCATCTGGTTCCGATGCTTCGTCTACTCGTGGGCAATCGGAAGTAATCGGGATAGTACTTATTCTATCAATAACGATAATCGGAACGATAGCGATCCTCACGATTGGATCGGCTGTGCTTCAGGATGCCCGTCAAAACGCAGAGATATCGCGGGCTGAACAAGCAATGACAAAATT
>JBDGRB010000254.1:0-931 GCA_042218485.1 Halobacteriaceae archaeon
ACACTGCTTCCATGATATCAGCAGGATCTTCGGTTGTCGTGATAGTTGCCTCGGGATGTTCATGACGAGAACGGGATCCGATAACGACATCTGTCGATGATCCAAAATCGATGTTCATTATTTCGTCGTCTGACTCGAGCGTGATAGCTGACTCTACTTGAATGTATGTCTTGATCGCAGTCGCAAATTCCAGAGTATATTTTCCTTTATCTAAATTAACACTAGCAAAGTGGTTGACTTCATCAATCATATTCCCTTCACTATCACGGATGAAGGTAGCAACAACATTCGGTAGCGTGATCGAGGCAGTTTGAATACGGATCGCTTTATCGACAGGCGCAAAAAAAGACTCTGTATTCGCCGATTCAATAGAAACAGGGGAGTCTGTATGTAGATTTGTCCATTGCCGTTCGATATCATCAAATATTTCGACACCAGGATCTGACACCGCTTCAAATGAAAGCGTCATCTCCCAAACACCTCCTGAGGTGAATATTTACCCATCGAGGACATTTTTGTTTTCCTATATTTTTTCATCGTTCAAGACGGTTAAAAAACTTCCGTTAAATGAGACTAGTTTGTCTTTTGATTTGTTGCTTCGTGAATTTTTTCGCCGCGGTTTAACCGCTCGGCTATTTTAAATGTTTGTTCTGCTTCCCGTCGTGTTGGTGTATGAGCCGCAAGATATCGGCTACAGGCAATATAATAAATGTTTCTACGACTGTCATCAGTGGCCAATTCAGCCTGTTTAAATGCTGCTTCGATATTTTGTAACGTGTGGAATCCGGCATCTTCCCGAAGCAGAGCTTCCCCTAACGTCGATCGGAGCCGACCGATATCACCACCAGCTGCTATATAATCAGCAGTCGCTTGTCCAGCAGGATTTACGGTTCCTTCCTCATCGAAGGTATCCATAAGTTGTTCAAGTGCA
>JBDGRB010000254.1:941-12723 GCA_042218485.1 Halobacteriaceae archaeon
ATCTGTGCCGGTGGCGTGTTTAAGAATCGATCCAAATATACGTTCATGGCTGCATCGAAAACACCTCGATAGAGTTCCCAAGCCTCAGTTCGTTGTGTCGCTTGATGGACTGCATTTGCATATGTAAATGTATGATGAACTGTATCCCAGTCACTAAATTCATTACCAGTTGAAAATTGCGCGATGCGAATAGCAGCAGCATATGCCACTCGTTTGGCTAATTCTGCTGGTGTCGCACCATTCCGAATCGCCTCTCGTAAGGTATCGACGATAGCATGCGGGTCATCACTCAACAGGGTATCGATAAAGGAATCCGGTTCATCCCACGATTGCGATTTGCCTGCATCGATTAATGCCGGTAATTCGTCGTAAGTATCAAACAGTAATTCTGCAATATCGATTGGTTGTCGCCACTGTGAATTTTCTTCACCCCAATCGGCATCTGTTAATGAGGGAACAAGACTCGGTAGGACTTGATCGGCATGGTCCCAACCAATATGATCCAGTGACTCGAATGCTTTATTGATAAAATCAAGTGTGTGTCCAGTATTGATATAAATATGGTCTGTGGCGGTTGTAAAGAGAATATCGGCGACTTCTTCTTCGGTAAGGTCTTGGATTGCAGTGCGAAGCACTCGTTCCGCACCATCACGGTCACGGACATCAACGTTATCCCGAAACCAGGACTTTAATCGGGTTTTCGAGAGATTTTTATTTTCAAAGGCAGGTTGCTCGAACTTGGGCGGTTCGCCAGACGTATTATTTGCAACCCGATTCAGTCCAATATACATCGCCCGTTTTCTATCTTTTTCCTGTAAATCGGGACGAAGATTTGCCAATAAGCTATGAATCGTCAGTCCCCTTCCCCATCCATCTTGGCGATATTCCGTACCAAACGCTATTCCCTTGCGGAATGGGACCGTGTAATCAACATTTGATTGTTCAAGGCCAATAGCCGATTTTGCCAACACAAGTCGCAAATTTTCTTCGAGGCCGGTTTCAAGTCGATCTTGCCAGTGTTCGGCTGGGGGTTTATCACGTTGCTGTTTTGGTTTAACCAACACTTTTCCATCCTCTACTTTAACAGGATACGTTGGAAGGTCATCGGCCCATGGATCGAATGTATCTCCACAAGCTAATTCAAACCGAGCATGATGCCAATGACAGGTAAGAATACCGTCTTCTACAGTCCCCTCGGTTAATGGAAATCCCATATGGGGACAGCGATTATCAACAGCTTGGACATCGCCTTCATGATAAAATAACGCAATCGCTTGACCGTTTTTGTTGATTAATTTCCGACCTTCCTCTTTGAGTTCTGATAGATCAGCGGCATGAACAAAGTTCGTTTCAGACTGAGCCATAATAGTAGATTTTTTATGAAACTACAAAATTGTTAGTCAAGTTCTCCCATCGAAGATGAAAGTTGTCGATGCTTTTTTGGGCGGTATTCGAATACAAACCAACTCATGAGGAAGGCGGCTAATAAGGTGAAACCCCCAGCAACAAATATTATTCCTGGATGTTGCAATAAATATTTGAATACGGAAGTACTGACATCCTGTCCCGTAGTTGCTACCCGTCCAAAGTACATTCGTTGGACTGATTTTGCAAACACGATATGAATGAACAGACCAACCAAGAGAATAATACCTGAAGCACTGAGGGCTTGTTTGACAACGTCTTTTATCTCCTCCTCCAATGCTGTCTCTTCAGTGAAAAAAACAATTGGCTCATCTGTGACACCATATACGTTCATCTCGCTCCCCTTCGCCGAATACCACGTATCCTTCACTTCGATCAATTCGGCTTGTTCAAGTTTTTCGAGATGATACCGGACGTTCTGGATCGATGAATCTAGTTCGGTGGCCAGATCACTCGCAGTTTGAGGTTGCTCCGCTAATGTTGTATAGATTCGTTTACTTGTGACAGCACTTAACGCTGAAAGTACTTCACCAGCTGTATCTGATTGTAAATTGATGATCCGAGGTTCTTTGGGATCATTCGGATCGACTGGTGTTCGTATTGGAAAGACACTCATATCTTCGGTAATTACAGGTAGGTACCGTAGTTAAAAAGACATATTGTTAACTCAAATTTCTCTTTTACATTAGTCGTATCCATACATGGGAGTAAATGAAGGGGCTTTAAGTCATGGGTTTCCGCGGTGTGCTACTATATTGTACTGAAAATCGTAACTCCAACGAAAAACTTCTAGATAGTCTTTTCACCCAGGTTCTTTTAGTTCATATCGAGTCCCACTCGATCAAGGATTGGTACGAACTCCATTCTTAAATACAGCTTCTACATTGTATAAATTCGTAATATCGGCAAGCGGATCCCCATCTATGACAGTGATATCTGCCTTATATTCGGGGCGTAAGTATCCAATATCATCGGCTGGCACAGTACGAGCCGCTACGCTAGTCCCCGATTTTATCGCATCCATTTCGTCCATTCCAACTTCAGTTACGAACAATTCAGCTTCAAGCGCATTATCGCCATGGGGCACCAACTCCGGGCCGATAAAATCTGTTCCCAGGGCAATTGGGATATCTGCTGAATAGGCCCGTTCAACAGCATCAAAATGGGCTTTTCTCGCTTCTCTGGCCTTCTTGAGGCCGTATTCCGGAACCCCATGCTCGTCACCATGCGTAACCAGTTGGTGCATAATCGATAGGGTTGGGACAAATGTGGTTTCGTGTTCTTTCATCAAATCTAAAGCTTCTTCATCGAGATAGAATCCATGTTCAATTGTATCAACACCATTTCGGATTGCGCTTTTAATTCCTGGTGCTCCCTGTGCATGACTAGCCACAGGGATCCCAACTCGGTGGGCCTCTTCGGTGAATGCTTTTATTTCTGCATCCGTAAACTGGCTTTGGTCAGGAGCATCTTTTTCGGAAAGCACCCCACCAGTTGTCATTATTTTGAGTAAATCTACACCGTCGCGGATCCGTTTTCGGGCTTCTTTACGGCATTCATCCTCTCCATCAGCTAAAGCTGAGATACCTTGACCATCTTTTACCCAGTCATGGGGCAACATATGTGAATCACCGTGACCAGCTGTTTGGGATATAGCTTGCCCACTTGTGAAGATTCGAGGGCCAGGGATCTCGTTTTCAGCGACAGCATCCCGCAGGCCTAACCCGGTCTTAGATCCAACGTCTCTCACTGATGTGAATCCTGCTCGTAACAGATTTCGGAGATCTGCAGTCGCACGAGCAGCACCCAGTGTTTCTGATTCAGTTGTCCATTTAATTGGATCCATACTTCTTGAACCTGTGAGATGGAGATGGGCATCAATTAGCCCTGGTATGACAGTTTTATCGCTAAAATCTATCTGTTCGGCCTCTGTCGGTGCTGAAATACTTTCGGCCGGACCCACTTCCGAGATTATCTCATCTTCGATGAGAATTCTTCCGTCTTCAACAGGCGTATTAACTTCACCATCGATTACTGTACCACATTCAAGCAATTTCATAGCTGACAGGCACTACACTAACTATATATAAAAAACTCACTACTCCCGAAATATTCATCAAATATTTTCAAGTGATAGCCTTTTCTTATGGAACAATAACTTCCAGCCGTTGAGTTCTTCCTCCAACGCCCTCAGAGGAAGAGTTGCACAAGCACCATGTTAACTCGATGGAAATCACTTATATTTATGTTACGGCATTATTGTTATTCGATATGGAACGAGCGTTAGCAGTAGTCGAAGCAACTGAATCAGCAAAACGAGTGGTCCGTGAAGCCGGTGAGTTAGCCGCCGGTGTCGACGCCGAATTAACTCTCCTCCATGTCACTTCACAGGAGGAATACAACGACAAACGTGCTGCAATGGAACGTGTTCCAAGTGAAAATGTTTCATATACTGTCGGTCAGGCTCTTGAAGGAGCTCGGCAGTTTGCTCGTGATGTTGGTGGTGAAGTACTTGACGGTATCGATGTAGAATACGAAACTGTCGGAGCAGTTGGTGATGCAGTTGAAGAAATCATTAACCAAGCGAATCAACGTGATTGTGATCATATCTTTATCGCAGGTCGGAAACGATCACCCACCGGAAAAGCAATTTTTGGCGACGTTGCTCAAGAGGTCATTCTCGATTTTGACGGTGCTGTTACAGTAATCACTGAGTGAATCAGACACATTTGTGCGATAAGCCATGATAACTGTCGGGGATTTCTCCAAGATAATTCATATTGTTTCCCGTAAAATTCTTAATTCACTTGATTCCGTAACTCATCGTATGTCCCAGTCGTTTCAATTTTCGAGATGTTTTCTTCGAGTATATCTGCCATCCGGTCCCAATAATGTGGGGTATGGCCTGCATTATGTGGGGTAATGATTACATTTTTAAAATTCCAAAGTTGATGATCTTGGGGCAGCGGTTCTGGATCCGTGACATCTAGGGCGGCTCCTTTTATGGAATTTCGCTGGATTGCCGAGACTAAATCATCGGTCTGAATAAGTGGTCCGCGTCCCACATTAATAACAACGGCATCGCTTGGTAAAGTTCGGAACACTTCACTGTCGATCATTCCACGTGTCGTTTCTGTGAGAGGTGAAGCTAAAATAACATACTCCGAGTTCGCAAATGCATCGTGAAGATCATCATCAAATCCTAAGACAGTATCGGTAGGACCGCCTTTCGAAGGGGTATACCGTACACCGATCGTTTCGATATCAAATGCGTGTAAGCGATCAACAACAGCCGTTCCGATTGCTCCTAAACCGATTATCGTCGCAGTTGAACCTTTTAATTCCGTTGTTGGATAACTTCGCCATTCCTGGTCTTCTTGTTGATAGAATCCCTTATGCAGTCGACGGGCAAACATGAGCATGTATCCAATGACTTGTTCTGCTATATTCGGCCCATGAACACCCGAGGCATTTGTTATAGTAACGCCCTTTTCCGTTAAGGCTTCCCGATCGAGATGTCCCGTGCCGGCAAAAACGCATGCAAACCACTTCAGATTAGTATCAGGAGTAATATTTTCTGGATCGATCGAAAACCCAGTGACAATCGGTGCCTGATTGATATATTCTTGTTCTTCCTTTGGCGTTTCGGCTTCAAAGACAGTATAGTCGGGCAATCGATCACGTAGAATATCTGCATATTCCGTTGCGGACATGCCATGGATTTTTTGACGCAACACAACGATATCTGGCTCACTCATAAATATAGCTAAGTCTGGCACATGTTGAATAGTTATGGTATTGGTTGGGACGCAAATCAACAGATTTGTCCGTCCGTTTCCGTGATTTGTATCCACAGGCGAACAACCCGAATTCCAGGGGGGCTTGTTCTCAAGGTTATTCACCGGGATCTCAAACAACTTCGTTTGAGCTAATAGCTCTCAATCGCGACCTAAGGTATAAAATTCATCATTTGGTCGCATATCCGCAAGTGTTGACATGCGATTACTCAAATTGAAAAATGCAGTAACACTCCCAATATCCCAAATTTCTTCCAACGTAAATCCGACGTCCTTGAGTGCCTGAACATCGGCATCACCAATCTCTTCGGGACGGTTTGTCATCTTTATTGCGAAATCAAGCATGGCTTGATGGCGATCAGATACATCGGCTGATCGATGGTTCGTTGCAAGCTGATCGGCAAGTTTCGGTCGTTCACTATAAATACGACATAATGCCCCATGGGCAATAACACAGTATAAACAATCATTTGCACCACTGGTAGCGACAACAATCATTTCGATTTCAGCTCGGGTCAGCGGACTCTCCTCGACGAGGGCATCATAATATGCAAAAAAGGCACGAAAATGGGATGGTTTGTAAGCATACGCATTAAATACATTCGGCGTAAACCCAGCTCGTTCGGTTTCTTCTTCAATTCGCTCCTGAAGGTCCTCAGGAAGTTCATCTGTATCCGGAACCGGAAATCGATTCATTGCATCTTGGGACATATCCAACCCACCGCAGGCAATTGTGATATAAATTTGGCTTTCGGATGAGATCTCTATAGTATGCGAAAAAATACCGTTAGCCGAAAAAAGGATTGGAAAGAATCACATATGAGCGTATAATGATAGAAGTTGAGGGGCTTCGAAAAACATATAACGATGTTGTTGCCGTAGCGGGAAGTGATTTTTCCGTTCAATCAGGTGAAGTGTATGGACTGGTTGGACCAAATGGTGCGGGCAAAACAACGACGCTGAAGATGATTACCGGATTATTAGAACCCACGACCGGTAATGTCCGTGTCGCCGGTGGAGACCCGCAAAATCCGAGTACTCGAAAGCAGTTGGGATGGTTACCAGAAGAATCGCCGTTGTATGAAGACATGACCCCGATGGCATATCTCAAATTCTTCGCAGATATCTATGACGTTCCCAAATCGACGGCAAATGATCGTATCTCGACGATTTTAGATCGATTAAATCTTCCTGAACGGAAACGTCGATTAGGCGCATGCTCGAAGGGAATGAAACGTAAAGTAGCGATTGCCCGTTCATTAATTAATGATCCGTCCGTGCTTGTGTTTGATGAACCGGCAAGTGGGTTAGATCCACTCACCACCCACGAAGTAAATCAATTCACCCAGGAGTTAGCCGATCAAGATAAAACGATACTCCTGAGTGCCCATAATTTACATCATATCCAAAGTATTTGTGACCGAGTGGCGATAATGCATGAAGGAACAATAATTACGCAAGGCTCGCTCCAAGAGATTCAAGCTGAATATGGATCCACAAAATATCATATCTATACATCGATCGAGTTACCGATGTCAACTGAAGTGAATGGTGAATATCGGTGTACTGTTGAATCAATGGACGAGGTAGATCGTATTCGAGATAAAGTCTTAGCGAAAAATGGCCAAATTACCGATATACGCACCGAAGAATCCGATCTTGAGGATATTTTCCTATCTGTGACCACGGGGGAAGCGTGACCTGGCGACTTATTTCACGAATCGCTCAGTGGGAGGTGACGAAGAATATCCAGAGTATAGATCGACGTACTGCTGTAATGTTTGGTGTAATTCTTATTGGACTCGGTCTCCTCAGTCCAGCATTAGTTCAAAGTGGTGTAAGCCCCGATCAAGGTATCTATCTTGTCGCTGTCGATGAAGACAATCAATACTATCCTGTTGTTCGGTTCGCCAATTCATTACGAGCAGTCGATCCAGAGACCGAAAAATCGGTCCAAATTCGGATAACAGATTCGAATATTGATATTAGTAATACAAACAAAGGCAAAGCTGCAGCAATCGCTCTCAGGCAAGCCACGAAAACCTATAACGATTATCTCATGCGTGACGAGCCAAACAAAACGGCTGCCTTTCCTGTGTTGATAACACTTCAGTTCATAGAACAACCGAACATACCACAGCCACAACCTGGACAACAAGACCAAGCACAACAATTACCGGGTACAGATACGCAAATCCAAACAAAGCAAACAGCAACCCAACAAACACTAAATCAACAGGATGGAGATGGGTCGCCACAAACAAATCAACCCTCAGGCTTTGGACAAGTACTACAACAAACAGGCAACTCCCTATTTGGGGGAAACCAAATTGGAACTCCCTCACAAATACGCCCACCATTCCCACTCCAGTCATTATTAATCGCTTTTATATTCATTTTACCGTTAAATATCGTAATTCAGGCTTATGGAAGTTCGATGATCAACGAACGGATAAACAGACGTGGTGAACCCCTCTTGGTAAGTCCAGTAAGACCTCGGGATATTATTATCGGTAAAACAATACCATATCTCATTGCAAGCGCAGTAATATTTACAGTCATTGCATATCTCGTCGGGGGGACAGTGTTATCTATAATCGCAATGATGCCAGTTGCTGGGGTCTTTTTAGGCGCGACATTCTTTGCGGCAATGGTAGCGAGATCCTTCAAAGAGTTAACCTTTTTGACAGTCTCGATTAGTGTTTTTATTACATCATATGTATTTGTACCCGCAATTTTTTCCAATATTCATCCAATCGCTGCCATCTCTCCGTTGACGATCGTAGTACGTGACCTTACCAACGAAAGTATATCGCTCAGTACAGGAATATTTGGAACGATTCCGCTCACATTTGCCGCTCTAATTTTGTTTTCTCTCGGCTCAGGATTATACCGAGAAGAGACGCTGTTTAGTCAGTTGCCAATCTCCGAAAAATTAATCGATGCATTTGCAGCTAAAATGACTTCGACGAAAAGCGTTATGTTGTGGAGTATACTGGTCATTCCGTTTGTATTTATTGCTGAAATTTTTACTATTTCAATATTATTTGCCCTCCCTGGTAGCCTTTCTCTCCCGTTATTATTAACTGCAATTGCAATCATTGAAGAGGTAGCAAAAAGCATCCATATTTATGCTGGCTTCTCTCGCCATAAATTCAAGCGGAAAACGAGGCAAGCAATACTGTTGGGAACGATAAGTGGAATTGGATTTGCTATCGGTGAAAAATTTAGCCTCCTGGCACAACTCGTTGGATTATCACAAATTCAACTCGCCCAAGTAGCTTTTTACGGGACCTTGGGACCAGGGTTCATCGTTGGTGCGTTCCTGGCACCCTTTCTCCTGCATATTGTAACGACGGGTATTTCAAGTTATGGCGCACGTACCTCTCGATCACATTACTTGATTGGGATATGGATTGCTATCCTTGTCCATGTTATTTACAACTTCGTGGTGGTGAGTGCATTTGTCTAATCGATTGACCTTAGCGTTACAGGAACTTCGTTCGCTTCGCAATGAGAAAACGATTATTTTAGCGATTCTAATTCAGGTAGTAATAGCTTCGTTTTCGTCATTTCTTGTAGTTGGATTAGTGGCGCTGTATAATCCATCTGCATCTACCGGAGGATTTAGTGTAAATATTGGCATCACTGGGAATGCAAGTAGTCAGATCGCGCCTGCTATTCTCGAATCGAAGACACGCAATGCTATTTTTTATCCGAATCGATCAGTAGCGTTACAAGAATTCCGCAAAGGCGTTGTTGATACTGTTTTGATTGCTACTAAGACAGCTACAGGACGGCTTCGAATAACTGCCTTTGTCCCGGAGGGGAGTTTTCGAACGACGATTATCGTGGTAGAGCTTCAAGAAGTATTTGCAATTATTGAACGGAATCAACGGCTAGCAGCGAGTGAATATCTCAAATCCGAATTAATTCCTCTGCCAACAAAAATTGAAAGTAATCCCTACTTCAGTTTCGTATATACGATTTTACTTCCTTTGCTTATGTTTTTACCCGTCTTCATTAGTGGCTCAATTATTACTGATACCATTACTGAGGAGATCGAACGGGGAACTTTAGAATTACTGGCAGTATCACCGGTAACAGATATCGAAATAATCGAGGGAAAAGCAATAACGCCTGCAGGTTTGGTCCCAATACAAGTGCTTGTTTGGATAGCATTATTAACACTCAATGAGATTCAAATTGCAAATCCAATTGCAATCACTGCATATGTGACCAGTCTTGGAATAGTTGCTGTCATTCTCGGAGCAACATTAGGACTCACCATTCGGAATCGGCAACGTGCGCAACTAATGTACTCTTTTGCCATTCTATTCCTATTTGGCATTGCGACTCTCGCTCCTGAAAGCCCTGGTAATATTATTGCTAAATTGGCCCTCAACACGGCCACGGTAACAACATGGATATCAGTAGTAATCACTCTGATAGTGCCGATAGTGGGGCTGTTAAGTTTGCGAATGTATATTGACCAGTCAATCTAAGATTTATATTGAAGCACGCAATTGAGTCCGAACTACCGTATATGGAGACTGCGACCACTGGGTCTACAGGCGGAACAGGCCGGGTGCCTCGCGGGCGTGACCTCGAGGGGATTCACCAATGAAAGCTGGTCTTCTGCACCCATGTGATCGTTGTAAATCGCATCATAGAAGCAGGAAGTCCTGATCTCAGATAGTCGCTTTTGTGCCTGAATAGAGCGAGATATCTCACATGGTACGTTTTTTGGTAAATGGCGTTCATAGTCATTCTATGGAATATACTACTCTCGGACAAACTGGATTAGAAGTGTCGAAGATATGTCTTGGATGTATGAGCTTTGGCTCCTCTGAAAGTCGAGAATGGATCCTTGAATCTGAAAAGAGTAAAGAAATCATTAATCTTGCATTGGATCTCGGTATTAATTTCTTCGACACAGCGAATGTATATTCTCACGGGGAAAGTGAACGGATTGTCGGTGAAGCCCTTGATGGTCATGAAAATGAAACCGTATTAGCCACCAAAGTTTATGGACAAATGGACGAAGACAATCCATTTTCTGGTGGATTATCGCGGAAGACAATTGAACAAGAACTATCTGCAAGCCTCGATCGGTTGAATCGAGAGACTATTGACCTATATCAAATTCATCGATGGGATAATAACACGCCAATCGAAACGACACTCCGAACGTTAACGGATGAAATTCGACGAGGAAGAATTCGATATATCGGTGCCAGTTCCATGTGGGCACATCAATTTGCCGAGGCTTTATATACAAGCGAAAAACGAAATTTAGCGTCATTTGTCACGATGCAAAATCACTATAATCTTATGTACCGTGAGGAAGAACGCGAAATGCTCCCCCTATGTCAGAAAAAGAATATTGCTGTGATTCCATGGAGTCCACTTGCCCGAGGGTATCTCGCTCGACCAATCGATGAAATTGGGGATACAACACGCGGGGAAGAAGAAAGAGATGCTGATAGACATCCTTATTTGGAAAATGGTGGGCGGGAAATCAATGAGCGCGTTCAAGAAATTGCTGAAAATCGAGAACTATCAATGGCCCAAGTAAGTCTTGCTTGGTTATTACACAAAGATTGGGTCGATGCACCGATCGTCGGGACAACAAGTAAACAACATTTACGAGATGCTGTCGAAGCTGTCTCGATTTCATTATCGGACAGTGATATCGAATATCTTGAAGAACCATATAAACCAGTTCCTATATCTGGACACCAATAAGGCATCAATTATTTCCGGGATTCGTAGTTAATATATTCATGAAATTTCGCAATGTCACTGTCAGTTCCAGCAATAATCAATTTATCATCTGACTGAAACGCGAAATCACCACGTAAATCAGAAATTATCTCTCCATTTCGTTCAACAGCAACGACTGTACACCCAGTCTCTTCGCGTATATTTGATTCAGCCAGATTCTGACCGGCAAATTGTGGAGCCTCCATACGAATAATCTCGATTTGCTGACCCAAACTAATAATATCTTCTTCAAGAATAGCAGATGCGAGCATTCGTCCACTGATAGCAGCTAATGCAAGCACGGTGTCAGCACCCGCATTATACATTTTACTTACATTCTCATTGCGTTCTGCTTTACAGATGATTTGAATCTCGGGAGCGAGATTCCGCACCACTAATATAGATAGGATTGTCACCGTGTCATCCTTCAAAGTTGGTATGAACGCGCTCACATCTGATATATTCGCTTGTTTGAGAGTTTCGGGCTCAGTAATATCTCCCACGACATCGACACCAGGTTTATCTTCTTTATCTACGACTGTTGTTTCTATATTCTCCTTTTGGATATGGTTTTGGAGCGTGGATCCTACCTCACCATATCCTGCGATAATCACGTGATCGCGGTGATGGGACCGCTCATCCGAGAGGGTGAGATTTTTGAGTTTTGAAAGTTGTTGTTCGGTTCCTGTTGCTAATAATGTCGACTTTTTTGTGATGATTTCGTTGGGTGATGGATTGATGATAAAATCATCACCCTTCCAAATTACAATTATATCTGTTCCTGTCCGTTTTCG
>JBDGRB010000105.1:0-12649 GCA_042218485.1 Halobacteriaceae archaeon
CATCCCCCCAAAATCACGCATTTGCTGGGCGGCCACATCATGCCCTGGATGTGAGTTGAGCCCGGGATAATATACAGTATCAACGTGCGTGTTATTTGCCAAGAATTCAGCAACTTGAGTAGCATTATCACAGTGTTTATCCATCCGCACGCCGAGGGTTTTCGTTCTACGAAGCACAAGAAAACAATCGAAAGGGCTGGGCGTGGCGCCAACACTGTTTTGATAGAATCCGATTTCTTCATCAAGGTCCTCATCATCAGTAATGAGCGCTCCACCAACGAGATCGCTATGTCCACCCAAATATTTCGTTAAGGAATGGCAAACGATATCAGCTCCATATTCTAATGGTCGTTGAAGATATGGTGTTGCAAACGTATTGTCGACGCCTAATAATGCTCCGTGTTCGTGAGCAATGGTAGCAGCAGTTTTGATATCAACTATTTTCATGAGTGGATTCGTTGGGGTTTCAATCCAGAGCAATTCGGTATTTGATTGCATTGCCCGCTCTATTTGATCTGGATCCGTCGTATCGACAAAGGAAAATTCAAGGTCATATTGTTCAAATACCTGTGTAAATAGCCGATGCGTTCCCCCATAAACATCCTTACTTGAGACAACATGATCGCCTGCTTCGAGTAAATTCATAACTGTATTAATTGCCCCCATGCCACTCGAAAAGGCCCGTCCATACGAACCCTCTTCGAGACTTGCAAGATTCTCTTCGAGATCCGATCGGGTGGGATTTCCCGTTCGGGAATATTCATATCCCCGATGGTCACCTGGTGCTTCTTGTTTATATGTGGAATTCGCATAAATTGGCGTCATTAATGCACCCGTTTCCGGATCGGGTGACTGTCCTGCATGGATGGCACGGGTTTCGATATGCGAGTGATCAGAATCGTCCATATAATTATTCCTGGGTGGGGATGTGTAATGGTTTATTGTTTATTGTTAGGTATGGATAGCTTGAGCATATAGATAGGAGAAAATCCGCCGATCGCGCATGAATATAGTACATGATCTTACCCAGGAACAATCATTTTATAAGTCTGACGCGGAAAGCAACACTAAGAATGCCCAAATCTGATGGACCATTGTCGAAATCTCGGAAGAAATTACGGAACGATCCCCGTGAACGGGGAACATCGCCTCCTGAACGCGCCGTGGCGAAGTTTGAAGAGGGGCAAAAAGTCCATTTAACGATTGATCCAAGTCGGACGGACGGTCGCTTTCATCCTCGATTTAATGGACAAACCGGCGAAGTAGTCGGCACGCAAGGCCAGGCGTATAAAGTCGAAATTACGGATGGGGGCAAGACAAAAACCATTATCACTATTCCCGCACATCTCCAGGCCCAAGAAGAATAATATGACGATTTTTAAAGAGATCAAAGACGAAGAGTATCTCACTATTGCTGAGGCAAAGGAAGTCCTCGCCGATGCCGAACAGGAACACGTAGCCAATGATCGAGAACTTCGCTATGAATTAACACGGGCAATTGACCACGTCAACCGATTTGCGAACTTAGAAGCCGATGAGGCCGAAGAGTTTGTTAATCAACTCTTGGAATTTGAAAAGGTAGATGAGCCAACTGCCTATAAAATCGTCAATTTACAGCCGAAATCCCGCGATGAACTTCGAGCCATTTATGCGCAAGAACGATTTTCGCTGTCCGGTGATGAGCTCGACGATATTCTCGATGTCGTTTCTCAATATATCTAGAAACGAATAATTCTGATAAGACATTCTTTTCAAGAGTATATGTATTATATATTAGACCCTCATTTGGAGAGTAAGATTCACGTAACGGGTGAGTGTATTACTATCGTATGAATGATTCGAACGGGTCTGAAGTGAAGGGGATTGTGCTTGATTTTCTCCCACGTGGTCGGTCCGAAGATGAACGACCGCAATACGAACGCTCACCTGTAGCCTATGCTGTAAGTCCAGATGATTTTACATTATACGAACTTGCACTAGTCGATAATCCAGAAATTAGTATTGGTGACCGTATTATATTGTTGCCAACCGAAAACCAACACTCGGATATCAATGACATGCGGACTGTCCAATATGAGGATCTTTCCGGCGGTGCACAATCAGAATTAGAATATGCAATTGAAGAGATTGTCGAAGAAAATGAGGACGAATATGTTGACTTTTATAATAATGCTCAACCAATAACTCTTCGGCTACATCAGCTAAATTTGTTGCCGGGTATTGGGAAAAAATTACGGAATGATATTCTCGATGCTCGGAAACGAGAACCGTTTGAGAGTTTTGAAGAGGTCGAAGAACGTATATCGGGTCTTCATGACCCAAAACAGACGTTAGTTGATCGAATTTTAGAAGAAATTCGTGACGAAGATCTCAAGTACCGAAATTTCGTTGGAGAATGAGTCCCAGCGCTGTGCCAATTGCTATTTTGGGTGGATCCTTGAGCCAGGAACGTTAGTCGTTTTTATACCCAATTCGTATTATGGTTGTAATGACCTCTCCTCGTGATCCTGATGCGTTGATTACTCGTGCTGGACATGGCAGTCCTGAATTCGATCAACATTTCCTCGTTGATGATCGGGTGCTTGATCGAATCCCCTCCTATCTTTCATCATACGATCTCTCAAATGTCCTGGAAATTGGCGGCGGTACTGGGGCGTTAACGGATCGTTTGCTTCAAGTCGCAGACCATGTCAATACCATTGAGCAGGATCCACAATTAGTCTCTTTTTTAGAAGATGAATTTGCCACAGCAATAGCTGATGATCGATTAACAGTTATTCAGGGTGATGCAGTCACAGTAGAGCTTCCATCATTTTCGGCGTGCATAGCAAATCTTCCCTATAGTGCCGCAAGTGAAATTTTGTTTCGATTATTGCCGAAAAAGAAACCCCTGCTATTAATGTTCCAACGTGAATTTGCTGAGCGGATGGTGGCAACACCAGAGAGCGGGGATTATGGCCGTTTATCAGTCACAGCTCAATATTATGCTGATATCGATATTGTTGAAACGATTCCACCAGAAGCATTCGATCCCCAACCACCAGTTGAATCAGCATTGGTGCGCCTTATTCCGCGTGCATCTGAATTAGAAATCCATGAGGACTTTTTTCTTCGGTTTGTAAAAGCTATTTTTACGCAGCGACGAAAGACACTCAGAAATGGCATTCGGAATACAACCCACATTTCAGGAATTAGGGATCCAAAAGCAGTTATAGAAACAATCAATGATGAATTGTTACAAAGGAGGCCCGATAGTATCCCGCCTGAAACATTTGCCAACCTTGCAAAACTGGCGTATTCACATGGAGAGGTTGATGTAAATGGTTCTTAATCAAGATTTCATTCAGAATATCCCCCAAATTGAAGAGCGTCTTGCGTTATCCGTCGTCATAATTGCTATCTTTGTGATCGGTATATTCCTCGCTCGGCGGGTAATCAAATCCGATATGGCGAAGCTTGATCGCCCGTTGGTGAATATCTTGGCATTTCTGAGCATCGTTACGCTGATTGTTTTATCTGGCGGTGGCTTAGTCTTAATTTGGCAAACAAATCCGACTATAAATACCTATCTGAAGAATATCGGTAGTCCCATTAAATTCGCAATTCAGGCGGTAATTACATTGGGATTGGTTGTCGGTGGTTATATCCTCACGAATGTATCACGACGGGTTATCGTTAATTTAAGCCAAACTAACGAACAAATCGATCGCCATCAAACTGAGATTCTCTTCCGGACAGCACAGGTAATCCTCTACTTATTTATTTTCATCGTCGTGCTAGGTATTTGGCGCGTTGATCTTGGGGGATTTCTCATTGGTGCTGGCTTCTTGGGTATCGTTATCGGCATGGCCGCCCGCCAAACGCTTGGATCGCTAATTGCGGGGTTTGTGTTAATGTTTTCCCGTCCGTTTGAGATTGGTGACTGGGTTGAAATTGGTGATAACGAGGGCATCATTACTGACATTACGATCGTGAATACTCGTTTGCAAACGTTTGACGGCGAATATGTAATGTTGCCAAATGATTTAGTTAGTTCAAATCAAATTATCAACCGCTCCCGAAAAGGACGATTACGCCTCCAATTAGAGGTCGGGGTTGATTATTCAACGAATATTGAGCGGGCGACAAAAATCGCTGAAAATGCTATGGAAGACGTCGATGACATCCTGACTGTACCACAGCCCCAAGTCGTATTAAAGCGGTTTGGAGATTCAGCTATAATTTTAGGGCTCCGATTTTGGATTGATAAACCCTCAGCCCGTCGGAAATGGCGAGCCAAAACTGCTGTCGTTCAGGCCGTCAAGCAATCCTTTGATGCCGAAGGAATCAAAATTCCGTTCCCACAGCGAGAATTATCTGACCGCCCTGCCCCCGATGAGGTACAACAGGCTGAACCAGCAAATCCATCTGATGAGCAATGACTGATCTTGCAAAACGACGTGATATCGAGCTAGACGTCTATCAACCTGCTGAGGATACACGATTGTTGGCTCGTTCAGTAACCCGTTATATTAATGGGACTGATACCGTCCTCGAAGTCGGAACGGGTTCTGGATTTATCGCCACGCATATTGCTGAATCAACTGAAGCGACTGTTATCGGTAGCGATATCAATCCGCATGCATGCCAGGAAACATATGCTGCCGGAATTCAAACCGTGCGAACGGATTTAGTAAGGGGGTTTCATAACGATACATTTAGCGTTGTGGTATTCAATCCTCCATACCTGCCTGCAGTGGCGGAGGGCTCACGAAATGATTGGATGGAACGAGCCATATCAGGTGGGAATACAGGTCGACAAGTAATAAACCGGTTTCTTGATACTGTCGGGCGTGTGATTTGTGATGCAGGGACGATCTTTTTGCTTGTTAGTAGCTTAACTGGCTTAGAGGCTATTGTAAGACGTGCCGGAAAAAATGGATTTCATTCCGTGGTAATCGAACGTGAATCGTTCCCGTTTGAAGTATTGACGGTCTTAAAACTCGTTCAATAAACCGCCAAGGAGGTCAATGAACGTTAACTCTTAACCCACTTTTCATCAACACGGGAGTAGTCAATTAATTCATCCTCATCAAAAAACAAGGCAATTTCGCGTTCATTTGCGCCTGGATCCTCATGATCGGAGGCATGAACGATATTTTGTGTTAAATCAAGTGCATAATCACCACGAACTGTCCCAGGATCAGCTTCGGCTGGATCCGTTGCCCCAATCATATGCCGTACTTGACGGGTAACATCTTCTCCTGCCCAGACCATAGCAAAGACGGGACCGGAGGTGATGAATTCGACGAGTTCATCGAAGAATGGTTTATCGGTATGTTCGGCATAATGTTCGTGTGCAAGCGATTCATCGATTTGCATAAATTTACCGGCAACGAGTTTGAATCCCCGTTGTTCTAGACGCGATACAATTTCACCAATAAGGCCACGTTGCACTGCGTCCGGTTTTGCCATGACAAATGTTCGTTCTTCTGACATGGGAAAATTATCCTTCTGATTCACCTTCAGCCCATTCGACATCGCGTGATTCTCGGCCGAGATCAGCGTTCTTTTCACATTTTGCCGAGCAATAATGGACGGTCTCACCATCGCTGTATACAAACATCGTACCCGTCCCAGGGGGGATTTCGTCACCGCAAAAATCACAAGTGCGTGTTTGTGGCATTACTGACCACCTATTGTGTCTGCTTCTCGAGCCGTTTCTCGGAGTTGAAGAATATCACCTTCTCGGACCGGGCCCAGCACATTTCGGGTGATAATCCGTCCTTGGTTGTCACCTTCTTGGATCCGGCACTTTACCTGCATAGCTTCGCCATGCATTCCTGTTTTGCCGACAATCTCGATTACTTCTGCCGGAGTTGAACCTTCTTCTTCGGTTTCTTCTGCGCTCATGGATTTTTATCGTAGTTCTTCTACTTTAGTTGCAATGTCTTCGATATCACTTGTTGCATCCCCAGGATTCACAACAGCTGCTGCCGCACAACCAACCTCAAGGCCTGCAGAATGACCGAGTTCATCTTGGGTATCAACGAAAACATAGGGGATTCCCTTTTCATCGGCCAATTCTGGAAGATGCATCACGATCTCTTCTGGGGAGACATCTTCTGCAATTAGTACAAGCGCTGCATTGCCACGTTCAACTGCTTTTGTCGTCTCGTTAGTTCCTTTCTTCACTGTTCCTGTATCTCGAGCGACCTCTAAGGCCTCCAGAGACTGTTCTCGAAGGTCAGAGGGTACGTCGTAATCTACATATACTGGCATCTGGATCACCTTTGTGTGTTCCCGCAAGGGCTTGCGTTTTCCCGCCGATTATATATCCGTGAACGGGAAAACATCATCGACCCTGCGCGGGCTTATCGTTACATACTGCTCTGCGCGCATAAAAGGGCTTTCAAACACGTTTGTTTCGGTTATGTAGGTCGAGAATTCTTGTTTTCAACTTCAGCAATTTGAACAACTAATTTCCCAATATTCACCCCCTCAAATAAGCCAATGAATGCTTCAGGTATATTCTCAAATCCTTCTTTAATCGTCTCTCGATAGGCGATATCATCGTTTTCAATCCATTCTGCTAGTTGCTCATTCGCAGCCTCATACTGCGACTGGTAATCCCCCACAAGGAACCCCTCGACACGAGCCCGAGTTTCGACAAGTTTCCAGAAGTGTCGAGGACCAACCGGCGTTTCTTCCTCATTATAAAGTGCAATCTGCCCACAAACAACGACTGTGGCGTCGGTGGCTAAACGTTCGATCACAGCATCTGTAATCTCCCCACCGACATTATCAAAATACAGATCCACCCCCTCCGGACAATATGTATCGAGAGCATCTGGGACGGTATCCGTTTTGTAATTGATTGCTTCATCGAAGCCAAGTTCCGACGTTAAATATCGAGTTTTTTCGTCTGATCCTGCTATCCCAATGACGCTACACCCTGCAAGTGACGCAATTTGACCGGCTATGGAGCCGACTGCCCCAGCTGCGCCTGAAATCACGGCAGTCTCACCAGGTTTTGGTTGGCCTACTTCTAACATGCCAAAATACGCTGTGCGGCCGGTCATTCCAAGAACACCCAACCAACTCGGGAGTGGTGCTAAATCTGGATCCACAGTCTGGACTGAATTCCCACTATTCGTGCTATATTCAGCCCACTCATGATAGCCATATACGAAATCCCCGGGTTCGAAATCTGGATGATTTGACTGAATAACTTCTCCGACTGTTCGTGCGGGTATAACGTCATCGACCGACCACGGTGGGGCGTATGATTCAGAATCACGCATTCGTCCCCGCATATAGGGGTCAACACTGACATAGAGATTCTTTATCAGCAATTCTTCAGGACCTGGAGTGGGTCGGTCGGTTTCAACAAAATGGAATGTCGATTCATCCGGCATTCCGTCAGGACGTTCTGCGAGATGGATTTCTCGATGTGTCTCAGCCATATACTCTGATTTACTAGAGCAAGGATATCAGGATTCTGTTATAGTGGGAGCAAGGCAAAAGCCCAACCCGTTCATAGTTGGGTGGACATCAAGCAAGAAATAATCAACAGATATCTGACTCTCACCAACCGCTACAGTTTGTCGAAAAGAATCTCAAAAGAAATATACTAAAAAAATATTTGTTTTTCTAGAATCCCCGACCACAGGGAATGTCAATTGGGTGGGAATTTGCTGATTATTCTTCGTGATCAAACCGACCTTCGCCGAGGGCAACGAGGATGGCACCAAGGAGATCCAACGGGAAGGTAAAGAACGTCACGATACCTAATACGGCAGCAGTCATACTCCCATACCAGTTTTTACCTTTGTATGCTGACCAGCCACCGACAAATTCAATCACTGAGAATACAAGTACGACACCGCCGATGATCGCTTCGGTAGTGGCCGTCAATCCAAGGATGCCACCGGTCGCTGCTCCGATGAGAAGGGCAAGGCCGACGATTGCGCCGATAACACCCGCCAGTATCATCATGAACCCACCCGCTCTATGCGTTCGGTGCGTGAAATCTTTACTCATTGCTTCGCTCATACTTCAATTGAATATTACAATTTGTTCGTTAAGAAGGGTCAACACATTTTAGACAATATTATCAGATAAGATTAAATTGCATTCCAGAATTGGATGATACGAATATATAAGATTAAATACAATATTGTTAAATATAATAAGCACGTTTGTTTTCCTTCAAAAAATAACCAGCAGGTTACCGACTCAAATTTCCTCCCTTATTTTCGCCGTCCGTATTTAGGATCTCGGAAAAATATTTCCAGTTACTGGTGAGCGAAATACGCAATTACTTGCTCATCACTCACGATATCAAGGCGGGCAAATCCAACACGTTCAAATTGGACCATTGCATCGACGGATTCATTCCTGAGGCCTGGTTCTGCATATCCCTGCTGTTTGCCATCTATAGTCCATAATTTAACGTCCACATAATCATCTGCGGGTACCCAATGGATGACAGGGACATCCCCGTCACGAACGACAGTTATCGAATCATCGGTAACCGTCAGTGAAGTTCCATCATATTTGACACAGCCATATCCTTTCAGCCATCGTTTTTCACCAGCTGAGGGGAGATCATCTGATTCGATCAAGATTCTATCCTGGACGGGAATCGTTCGATTACCTAATTCTTCCCGTTCCGGATGGAGCGGCGGCGTTCCTGTTTTTGGTCCATCGTTGATTGGTAACTCCACTGGATCCTGGACCAAAAATCGGCGGTTAGCAATGTCATCGATAATTTCCCGGTTATTCGCATAGATTGAACTCATCGCCAAATCAACATTACTCGTTGACATACCGAGTTCGATCATTGCATCAACAATCGCTTGTCCTCGAATTCCCCGTTTTCGAAGACTTTGAATCGTTGGAGCCCGCGGATCATCCCATCCTGTAAGTTTGCCTTTTTCGATAAGTTCACGGATCCGGGAGGTACTCATTTTGACATCATATGCATCGACTTGGACATGGCCCCAATGGAGCACTTCAGGGTAGTCCCAATCAAAGTAATCATATACAAATTGTTGGCGACGAGCGGAATCCTGGAGGTCTATCCCACGGATGATGTGGGTAACACCCGTGAGATGATCATCAATACCACTCTGGAAATCAAGCATGGGCCAACAACTGTAACCTTTTGCTGCCGGTCGGGGATGCGGTGTATCGACCATGCGAAACGCTACCCAATCTCGGACAGCCGGATTATCATGGGTGATCTCTGTTTTAACTCGTAAAACCATATCACCGGCATTATATTCTCCTGCGATCATGTCTTCGAATTCGGCCAGTGTCTGGCTCGTTTCTTTATCTCGATGTGGGCATGGCTCGCCAACCCGTTTTAATTCGGAAAATTCCTCACCTGCACATGAGCATGTATATGCTCCTCCTTGCTTGATTAAGTTGCGGGCATGCTCATAATATATATCCAATCGGTCACTTGCTCGATATACTTCATCGGGCTCAAACCCAAGATAGGCAATATCACTTAAAATGTCATCATATGCGTCTAGATTAGGGCGTTTTGTTTCTGGATCCGTATCATCGAATCGACAACAAAACCATCCATCATACATCTCCTTATAAGTTCCAATGACTGATGGCATACGGGCATGCCCAATATGATAGGGGCCATTCGGATTCGGTGCTAATCGCATCCGAATTTCATCATAATCGTCTGCATTCGGTAATTCTGGGAGGGGAGTCGATTCCTCTTCAGTCTCCGATTCGATCTCTTCAAGTTTATCCGGAGCTAACTCTTCTAAGCGTTGGCGTTTCTCTTGTTGGGAGAGACTGTTCACTTTATCCACAACTGGCGCAATAATTTCAGGTATTTCGTCGCCATATTCCCGAAACTCAGGATGATCACCCATGAGGGGGCCAATGACAGCGTCAACTTTCGCATCACTTTCGTGTTTGATCGCATTCACCAATGCAGATACTTCTGCAGCAGTTTGAATTCGATTCCGAAGTTGTTCGTCCATTATCCTTTCCTCAACGCGACATCAAAATACACGTTTGGATTTCGGTGTGGTTTAGTATCCACGTTCGATGAGGTAGTCGGCAAGCAGATGTAATTTATCGCGGGCTTCATTGTCAGGTATATTGATCAGATGTTGCTTTCCCTTTTCAGTGAGATCTTGAGCCATATTTTTTGCATATTCGATACTGCCGACCTCACGTAAGCGTGCGACAGCCTCATCTATGTCTTGGTCATCGACCTCATCAATATGATCGGCATCAATTAATTCGTCAACATTGACTCCGTTATTTTTCGCATGAAGTGTAATGAGTGTTTGTTTGTCCTCTACAAGATCGCTTCCCCGTTGTTTACCAAGCTGTTCACTTGGCACGGTCAGATCGAGGACATCGTCTTGAATCTGAAATGCCTGTCCAACGCACAGCCCGTATTGATATAAGGAATCAATGACTTCAGAGTCGGCATCCATGATAACAGCTGGAACGGATGCCGCTGCTGCATATAATACAGCCGTTTTTAACTCAATCATCTCAATGTAATCATCCGGCAATACACTATTTTGTGATTCAAATGAAACATCCATTGCCTGGCCTTCACAGATATGGGTACATGTGCGGGCAAGGAGATCGATTGACTCTAAAATATTATCGGGTTTAGCCTCTGTTCGTAACATTATTTCAAAGGCCTTCGAGTATAGTGTGTCGCCGGCTAAGATTGCAGTTTCAGTATCATATTGCCGATGGATCGCTGGTACGCCACGTCGCATGTCATCATCATCCATAATATCATCGTGAATCAAGGTAAAAGAATGAATTACTTCGATGCTCACCGCTGCAGCCATAATATCAATGCGGTTGTTTGCTAATGTCGGAAATTCCCGATATGGTTCGCTTAACGGTTCTATGTCAGCAAGCGCCTCTGCTGTTAATAGTAGCATAGCAGGCCGGAGGCGTTTTCCGCCAGCGATTAATAATGCCCGTGAGGCCTCATATAGCTTTTCTGGCTCTGCCATTGGGAGTTCCGTTTCGATGGCTTCGTTGATCTGCTCGCGGCGTTCTTTTATCACATTCAGTACCACTTCCTCACGGGTTTCAGGATTCATATTACACTAATTGGATTATATCTCCATTTCTGGACACATGGAGATCCCGACCTAATCTATAGCCTACATCTTCACAAAGGTCTACATATGGCGCGACGCCACTCAGACTATTATGGGCCGGAATCACATGTTTTGGTTGTAATGCATCTAACATCTGATAGTGTCCCTCCTGATTGAGGTGTCCGGAAACGTGAATTTCATCGTAGATACGGGCTCCTTGCATATTGAGAAGCCGCTCTGCTTGATATCTTTGACCTTCATTCGTCGGTTCAGGAATAATTCGCGCAGAGAAGATAACTTTATCGCCATCTTCAATTTCATATGGAGTTTCTCCACGTCCCATACGAGTGAGCATGGCTCGTGGTTCACCCTGGTGACCAGTGACGATTGGGAGATATTCTCCCTTGCCTTCATCCATAATCCGTTTGAACGTTCGATCAACACTACTCCGATGCCCATACATCCCAAGGTCATCGGGAAAGTCAACAAATCCTAAACGTTCGGCAGCGCCGGAATATTTCTCCATCGACCGTCCAAGTAAAACGGGTTGTCGACCGATGTCTCTTGCAAATTCGACCAAGCTTTTTACCCGTGAAATATGGCTAGAGAACGTTGTTGCAACAATACCACCATCATAATCCTCCATACTCATTAAAACATCACGAAGATGGCGTCTTGCCAGAGCTTCACTGGGTGTGCGGCCTTTTCGACCTGCATTTGTACATTCCTCGATATAACACAACACACCTTCTCCCTGGCGCCCTATTTCTTTAAACCGCTGCATATCGAAGGGTTCGGTAAGCGGCGGCGTATAATCAATTCGTTTATCCAATCCATAAATGATGGCCCCTTCGGGCGTGTGAAGGGCAGGATTGACGGCGTCAATAATTGAGTGAGTAACATGTATAAACTCAAGATCGCAATGCTCACCGACTTCTCGAGTTTCACCCGATTCCATCGGAATGAGTTCATTTTCGACGCCAAACTTCTGTTCGCCTTCAAGTTGTTGTTTGACTAACTCGATCGTATACGGTGTCGCGATTATCGGTGCATTGTACCGATGAGCTAATTTACTTATCGCACCGATATGGTCGAGGTGACCATGGGTTGGAACGATAGCCTTCACATCACCTTCGAGTTCCGACATGACCCGATCATCTGGAATCGCTCCCATATCGATCAAGTCCAAGCTATGCATCTTTTCTGTCTCGACGTTGTCGTGCAACAATACCTTCGATAGGTTTAACCCCATATCAAAGATAACTACGTCTTCGTCGACACGGACAGCAGTCATCTGCCGTCCGACCTCTTCATAACCGCCTATTGTAGCAATTTCAATATCCATAGTATATCACCTAGATATGTAGCTGCTACGAACCAACGGCAACAGCGCCATGGATCTTGCCATGGCCTCCTGCCGCTTTGGAGGTTCGTAGGAGTATCTTTATAGTCATGTTAAGGTCCTCACTATTAAAAAGAGCATGAAACACGATTCTTAAGGACAGAATTGACCTCCTCCCCCGCGTGAACGCGGGGGAATCCCGAGCGTTGGGATATTA
>JBDGRB010000232.1:0-12453 GCA_042218485.1 Halobacteriaceae archaeon
GTGGTCGTATGAAATCGTATGACATCATTTGCTGAAATCGCAGTCCTTCGATTAGGTCATCGACCGGGTCGTGACGAGCGCATGACAACCCATATAGGCCTCACAAGTCGTGCACTCGGTGCTGATAGAGTGATATTTCCCACATCTGCCAGTGACTCGAAAGCAACAATCGCCGATATAACGAACCGATTTGGCGGTGAATTTAGCGTTGAACTTTCGGATTCACTAACGCAAGTATTGGATCACTGGGACGGAAATATTGCCCATTTGACCATGTACGGTCAACGAATTCAAGATATTGAAGATACTGTTCGGGATCAAACTGAGTCTACGCCACTACTGATCATCGTTGGGGCTGAAAAGGTACCATTTGAGATATACAATCGAGCCGATTGGAATATAGCCGTCACAAATCAACCCCATTCGGAGGTAGCAGCTCTTGGAGTATTTTTGGACCATCTCCATCAAGGGGATGAACTCGACCAAGATTGGCCAGGTGCCGCCGAACGAGTGGTCCCACAAAAGGCAGGTAAAAAGGTGGTGTCCGAAGATACATAAGCTATCCATGGCTTCAGCCGTTGGTTTTTCGTCTTGGACTTTCTATAACTCGATGGATTTAATGGTTTTAGCGCCCCTGATATAACATAATGGCTTTTGAGGAATTACTAGAGGATCCGGTCGTGCAAAAATATCTTCATGAACTTGTCGGGCCAAATGGTATGCCCGTAGCAGCTGCCCCGCCAGATGGTGAGGTGACGGATGAAGAATTAGCGGATCGACTGGGCTTAGAACTCAATGATGTGCGTCGGGCGTTATTTATCCTCTATGAAAATGACCTCGCTTCGTACCGACGGCTTCGGGACGAAGACTCCGGATGGCTAACATACTTATGGACATTCGATTATGAAAATATTCCCGAAAATCTCAAAGAGGAAATGGAGCGCCTCCTTGTAGCACTGGAAGAACGCAGAGATTATGAACAAGATCATGAATTTTATCTCTGTGAAGTATGTTCAATTCGATTCGAATTTGGTGAAGCAATGGATTTTGACTTTGAATGTCCAGAATGTGGGTCAACTCTTGAAGCTATGGACAATGACCATCTAATCGAGGCAATGGAAAGCCGAATTTCAAAACTCAGAGACGAACTAAACGTCGAATCTGCAGCCGAAATCGAGATATAAATGGTCGTTTTAGCAACGAAAATTTACGTCTCTGGCGATGCCAAAGAACGTGCTGTTGATGGATTATCTAATATTGTCTCGAATGATATCGGTGATCTCAACGTTCGTTGGGATATCGGTATTCGTCACGATGGGTTTCCAAGCGTAACAATTGAAGGAGAAGATAAAACTGCTGCTCAAAATGTGTTACGTGACCGATTTGGGGAGATCACCCCGACCTTCGAAGAAGGCAATATTTACGTCGGAACATTAGAGCGATGGGATGACGATGGATTTCATCTTGATGCAGGCAATGAGATGGTTATTCCTCCAGAGAATATTGAGCTTGGCCCAGGATCGCCGGATCAAATTCGAACGCGGTTTGGATTAATCCAACACATTCCATTACGCTTTGAGTATACCGCTAATGAATGTAAGCTAGCTGATATTGAGCAGGACCGATTATTCACATGGACGCGAGGGAACGGCCGAGTTAATATCAATAGCGCCACACGGGCTGAAGTGAGAGCAACAATCAATAAAAGCGGTCACGCTGACGATATTATCACGGTAGAACGACTGGGACTGCTAGAACAAAGTGTAATCTGTAATGAGGATACTGATCCACCAGGATTACTGGCTGCTATTGGGGATTATTTACCTTCAGAACTTCTTTGTGTGATACCATCATGAAAAAACTATCCTTGATGTTTGCCGGCATTATGCTTATCATATTAACTTCTGGCTGTATGGGGTTGGGATCGGTGAGTCAAGGAACATCAAATCAAAACGAAACGTATAACTGGGAAACATCGAGCGATGTCAAAATTAATATATCGGCCGGTGAAGCCCATGCTATTTTTACGCTGGCGGGATCACGATCGATCAAGATTTATCGCCATACTGAATTTCAAGGGAATCAACCCATTCGGGTACATGCAGTGAAATTCAAATATCCAAATGGGACAATTCTGGAGGAAAGTCAACTCACCGTGCAACAGAAAAACTCGAAAACAGTGATTACCGCTCCTGTTTCGGAGGGAAAAATCGCATTCACAACTACCACCCAGCCAAAGGAATTCTCGATCGCGATCTCCAAGCAGGGTTCATATCATGTGATTCTGCCAACGAATATGCGGATCCAAGAGTTCATCTTGGGATCGATTCAGCCTGCTGGGTATTCGAAAAAAATAATTAATGATCGGGTTCACTTGCGTTGGCAATCGCTTCGTTCAGGGGAAATTGCACTCGAGTATTATTTACAACGAGACTTCTACATCTTTAGTGGTATTGTCGTGTTTGGGATTATTGCCGCAATTGGTGGGACTATCTATTTCTGGTATCGGATTAAACAGTTGAAGCAGAATCGAAAACAAAGCGGAATTGATATTGAAACGTAGTCAAGAAGAGTGTTAGGCAGATTTGCCACCTCGCACACGGAGCCATTCTGTGAGTGGTCCTTTCGATGACCACTCTGAATAACAGAAAACAAGATATTCGACGTTACGAATGATTTTAGCGTATGTAAGTCCCACGTGCATACATGCGCGTTGCAGTCGTAACAGTAGGTGATGAAATATTAGCGGGAGATATCGTTAATACGAATGCTGCCTGGCTCGGGAAAGAACTCACAAAACGTGGCGTAACTGTTACCCGAATGATTACAGTTCCTGATACAATCCAACCAATCGCCGATGAGATTACACGGATTAGCCAAGCATTCGATGCAGTAATCACAACAGGAGGATTGGGGCCAACCCATGATGATCGAACTATGGCTGCTGTCGGTGAGGCCTTCGATCGTGAAATAGTAGACCACACAGAAGCCGAGGAATGGTTCAAAACGCATTCCGAATACGAGTACGATGACCTAACTGAGGGGACGACGAAATTACCGGCAGGTGCCCGTATGTTACCAAATAAAGAAGGGGTTGCGCCTGGTGCTGTGGTTGAAAACGTCTATGTGCTCCCTGGCGTTCCGGAGGAAATGAAGGCGATGTTTTTCGAAATCGCCGATGAATTTTCCGGCGATACGACATATGTCGAATTTGTAGAAACAGAGAAACCTGAAAGTGCTCTCGTTGATTACTTAATCCAACTTGAGGATAAATTTGATGTTACTGTTGGAAGTTATCCAGGAGCAACCGTTCGAATCAAAATTCAAAGTGAGAACGAATCCGAGGTGAAAGCCGCAGCAAATTGGATCCAAGATCAGATTAATAATTAACGAATATTGACCTAAATGACTGATAGCAGGAGACAAAGGAGATATTTCTCATCGATAAAAATACACGATCCAAGCAATCGTAATAAGTAGACTCACTATTAATACGGCCCAGCCAAGAAAATTGACAAAATTGGCCGTACTCTCACTTATAGCCACCAATGGTATGAGCATATATTTGTCATTTTTCAGGAGAGCACCTTAAAACTTTGAATCCATGGCCTTAACGACCTGACACACATAAGAAATGATATGCGATCGATCGGGTTTGTTGTAAATCCAATTGCTGGGATGGGCGGTAGAGTGGGACTCAAAGGGACAGATGGAAAAGTCGCAAAAGCACGGGAACGAGGAGCCGAGCCACGGGCACCTGATCGAGCAAAAACCGCTCTTCACGTCCTCTTTAATACTGATATAGATATTCAATTATACACATACGGCAGTCAAATGGGAGCATCCGAAGTTGAAGCAGTCGGTGGTGATGCTATAATCGTTGGAACACCTGGTTCCAACAGTACCTCAGCTGAAGATACGAAGGATGCTGTTAAAGAATTTATAAAAAAAGATGTTGACCTGATTCTTTTCGTCGGCGGTGATGGGACAGCAGTGGATATTGCAAATGTATTGAAGAAAGAAGACGCATCAATCCCAATGCTTGGAATCCCAGCTGGAGTAAAAGTATATTCCTCTGTGTTTGCGGTATCCCCAGAATCTGCCGGTCGAATCGCAGCGGAATATGATACAACAGAACCAAAGGAAATCAACGATCTCGACGAAGAAGCATATCGACAAGGACGAGTTGAAACTGAACTCAAAGCCGTTGTCCAAGTGCCTGTAGCCCAAGATATGCAGGCAAGTAAACAAACATATCGGGGAAATATCGATACCCTTGCTCAAGGTGTGAGTGAAGATATCGAATCCGATATCGTGTATATTCTCGGCCCTGGTGGCACATTAAGCCGAATCAAACAAGAATTAGGATTTGATGGGACACGGTTAGGGGTTGATGTCTGGCGGGATGAACAGGTATTAGTTGAGGATGCAACTGCATCGGAAATTAACGCCAATTTAGGTGATCAGAATGAAATTATCGTTTCACCCATTGGCGGACAGGGCTTCATCTTCGGTCGTGGTAATGACCAAATAAGTCCTGAAATCATCCGACAATCTGAGGTTACAGTGGTCGCCTCACGAACGAAACTTGATGATATTGGAGTGTTACGCGTCGATACCGGCGATCCGAAACTTGATAAATCGTTACAGGGTTGGACACGAGTGCGTATTGGTCGATATGAACACCGGTTAATAAAAGTCGTTGCAGCTACCGCATTGGATTGAAACGCTCAATGGCCTTCGTGTCGCCAAGCCAATAAAATACCAGCCTATCCCTCACTATCTTGATATAGCGAGCAAATCCCGGCCTTCAGGCAGGACGTGAATTGCGCCAGCGCCGATGACCAGCCGCTTTGAGCACGGCACCATAAAGGTTATCTTGCTTCGGCTCACGCAGGACGCACACCGAGGCGGCTGTGACCGCCCGAGTAAACGGATACTATCGGATTCGGGACGCCACGTCTGAATGAATCCCCTTCGGGCCGCTGGATTTACCCACTACGGTCCCTCCGAATCCCCACAAAGGGATAGGAAGAACGGCGGTCTTGCCTCTCCAGGAAGATCGGTCATGTCGACTAATCTGCAAACCAGCAAATCTCCCCCCGCTGCGGTACGGGAATCCCCACCGTTCACGGTGAAGAGGATGTCACATGATATCAAACATATATCCTATTGACCTTCATTGTCGTATCGATACTATTGGTTTTCATATGATTTACTGGCAGTTAGCGGATTACGACACTGAATCTGGCAGGCAAATCGAGGATGCTCAATGTAATGCCAGATGACCATATGCCGACGGGATCCAGTAATCCCATATTTGCCGATATCTTCAGCATCAAATTTCCTAGGTAATGCGTCGTAAATCTGGCGAACACGAACAAAGGATTCAAATTTCTTTTTATTACCAGCAGAGGTTGCCCCACGGCGCTTAATCGTATACGCACCATCGGGGTGATACGTCCCAATAGTATGGACAAACTCATCTCTCTCCGTTACAGCATCTTCGAGTGTATGTTTAATTTCGACTACCTCTTCCCGTGATAATTCGATCGTTTCTTCTCCGACCGACAACTGAATACCTGAACCAGATGTACTAATAGAAATATCTGAATGACTACACGAGAACGCGACCAGGAGTGGTGGTACTCCGTGGCATACCTGTATATTGAACGAGCAGTTTACTTAAGTATTTTCTCTTGAACGGAGTATTGGATGGCCCCGCTCGATGTGCAGAACTTCGTCCGTGGTCGTGGTTTCGTTTCCAATATCGATGATTTCTGTCGTCGTTTGTGTCGTTGTTGCTGTACTAGTTTCAGTTATAGTTACTGTTTGTGTACTTGTTGTAGTTGGTGTAATACTTTGATCAGTTGTGGTTTGCGTTTGGGTCGGTCGGGGAGTCGTCGTTTCCCGTGAATCATTTGTTGTATTCGAAGATTTCGTGCCGAAAAAGTCTGTTTCAATAGTTTTGGTATACGTAAACGCAGTAAGGGGGACACGCGTGGTGACGATATCACCGACAGCAATTTTGGCATAAAAATCAAGCGTCAATAGCGTTGTTTGATTGCGCTGAATATGCGAGACCCACCATTCATCCAAATGACTATTATCGATCGTAAGTGTCGCATGAATTGTTTTCCGTGATTTCGGTGGGATAACATATGACTGCGATGTCTGTCCCTCTCCCATATCTATTGAATTCATTGAAATATTATAACCAAGCGTAGCAATCGTTAGCGGATATGGTTTCGGATTATAAACAACAAAAGTGACTTTAATTGGTGTCGCTTCGGCGGTCACGTTCCCCCACTGACCACTTGTTCGATTAATATAGGCAACTGGATTGTTGACGAGTGCTGAATCCACATTTATTTCCCTAGTTTTTGATGAATTGAATTGCCCTAATATGTTAGTCGAAATAGTCCGTTTTACTGGTGTTTGTAAAATGCGTGCTCCAAATAATCCATACCGGAGCGAGACATCAACCCTCATGACAGTGGTTTCATTATTTTGAATATGCGAGACCCACCAGTCCGGAATTCGATTATTATTCAAAAATGTGTGTAAAACAATGGAGGAACGGCCAGAAGGTATCGAAATTCCGCTGTGTTGACCAGATGCCATCGTGATGCCGTTCAGATATACGGTATAATTGACATGAAGGCCACCGATAGTTACTCCAAGAGGGTTCGGATTAATGATGGTTATATTTGTTACTATCTCGGTTGTTGATTGATTTACATCGCCAAATCTATTTTGAATGGCTGTCGGATGGGGGGTACCAAAAATCCCAAGCAAGTAACCTCCAAGGATGAAGATACCGAGTAGAATTATCACCGTGATCACGATGCGGATCCTACTTCCAGCAAAAAACGACTTTATATCCATCACCATCTACTACATGGGCACATCGTAAAGTCATTTCTGGCCGGAGACAAGAAATGATAAGTGGATACTTTATTAAGTTATACTTATATGGAATCAACGACTGTCACCGACAAAGAGATCGGCCTAACGATCCTTTTTACGGCCCTTGCAATAATAAGTGCCTTATTTGTGTTCATTGCGCCCACACAAGGTATCTCAGCAATTGGATTTATGACTGCAATAGTATTCGGTATTTTTGCAATTATCGTTTTGCATATATATTAACGAAGAGCAAACACGGTAAGCTATAAGAGTTATACCACAGGAGTTCTTAAGATTAGATAATGAGTGACTACACAGACGATGAACGCCGGATCCTCAACTATCTTCGAAAGAGTGCCGAACGAGGACAACGCTATTTCCGTGCAAAACACATCGCTGAACAGCTAGAACTCTCCACGAAACAAGTCGGAGTTCGGCTTTCCCGGCTCGCTGAAAAATCTGAGGATATCGATATCGAAAAATGGGGACGATCCCGCTCGACAACGTGGCGAGTAGAACCTTCTTGATTTCGCAACGAACCATTCATTTTGATCGGCGACAAATAGGTATTATATAATATTGAAACTGGCATTAGCCCAAATTGAAATTATACCCAAAGATGTCGAAGGAAACATCGAACGGGCTGAATCTGCGATTCAATCTGCAGCAAATAATAATGCTGACTGTATAGCGCTTCCGGAAATATTTTCAGTTGGATTTTTTGCATTTGATGCATACGAGGACATTGCCGAACCGATCGGCGGAAAAACACATTCTCGACTTCGGACCGCAGCAAATGAGTACGATATTGCCGTCCTCGCAGGAAGTATCGTTGAAGATCTTTCAGCGACACAACAACAGACAGATATTGATGTGCCTCCATCGAATGGCCTTGCTAATACATCCGTTTTCTTTGATCATAACGGGACGCGTCGGGGAATTTATCGAAAACATCATTTATTTGGGTATGAATCACGAGAGGCTGAACTGCTTGAACCGGGTACTGAGCTGAACGTAGTTCAATATGGTGGCTTTACGATCGGGATAACAACCTGTTACGATCTCCGATTTCCCGAACTCTATCGCAAGTTACTCGACCGCAACACATCATTAATCCTTGTACCGAGCGCCTGGCCCTATCCCCGCGTTGAACATTGGTTGACACTTCCTCAAACACGGGCGATAGAAAATTTGGAATATGTCGCAACAGTTAACGGGGTTGGCGATTTTGAAAATGCGACGCTGGCTGGGCGATCACGAATATTTGATCCATGGGGAATAACGAAAGCAAGTACGGGTGATACAGCTGATATAATTTATGCTGACCTGGATCCAGAACGGGTGAAATCGATTCGGGATGATTTTCCAGCGCTGGAGGATAGGAGATATTAATCGTCTTGTGTTTTGATATCTGCTGATAACCCTTGGGCCATTTGGATATCTTTCGAATTATTAATCGTCCATGCAGTACGTTCGGTCACTGCTTCTATCACTTCCCGTGCACTTGGATAGCCATTGCCAGACTTCTTGACGCCACCAAACGGAAGTTGGACTTCCGCTCCGATACACGGCAGATTTGCATACGCAAGGCCGACCTCCGCGTTGTCTCGGTAATAATTTATTTGCCGATAATCTTCCGAGACTATGGCACCAGCAAGCCCATACGGCGTGTCATTGTGGATTTCGACAGCCCGTTCGATATCCCCTGAATATTCCAGCAAAGCAACATGGGGACCAAACACTTCTTCGCGGATACACCGAAGATCAGGCGAGTAATCTATTTCATATACAAATGGCCCGACCCAAAATCCATCTTCATGTCCTTCAGGAATTTCGTCTTCCGGTAAGTCTGCCCGATCGACGAGAACATTGGCACCCTCTTCCCGAGCGAGTTGGTTATATCTATTGAATTTATCTATTTGATCCTGATCTACAACTGGACCCATAAATGTATCTTCATCAAGCGGATCGCCAACGGCTATATCTTCTGCAATATCGACAAAGCGCTCCTTAAATTCGTCATAGACATCTTCATGAATAATCAACCGCTCACTTGACACACACCGTTGCCCCGTTGTTTTAAAACTTGACATTACTGCGCTATGAATTGCGACATCGAGATCTGCTTTTTCAGTGATTACAATGCCGTTCTTCCCACCCATCTCACAGGCGGCTAGTTTTCCAGGTTCGCCCCCAACACGGCTTCCAATTTCATGGCCGACTTCTGCGGATCCAGTAAAGAGGACGGTATCAACACGATCGTCGTCAACAATTGCTTGACCGGCATCACCGAATCCTTGTACTAAATTAAACACACCATCAGGTATATCTACATCTTCAAACATTTCGGCAATAATTTGTCCACACCAAGGTGTTTGCTCGGCTGGTTTCCACACGACGGTGTTGCCTTCCACGAGGGTTACTGCCAGGTGCCAAAATGGAATAGCCACAGGGAAATTCCAGGGTGTAATACAGCCAACTACCCCTCGGGGTTTTCGTCGCATGTACGAATCTTTATCAGCGATTTCGCTCGGTACGACATCGCCGTGTGGGTGGCGTGCATTTCCTGCCGCCCACTCAACCATATGCCACGCTTCCGTGACGTCAGCTTTACCCTCGCTGATTTCTTTCCCACATTCTTTTGTAACTATTTCACCAAGCTCTTCATGTCGATCCCGTAACTCGTTATAAATATCCCATAGATATTCTGCTCGATCGATATATGAGAGTTCACGCCATTCATCAAAGGCACTATTCGCCGCTTCAAGTGCTCTGTCAACATCTTGTGCTGTACCTCGTCGGAATTCACCAAGTGTATCACCAGTTGCCGGATTTGTACTCGTAAACGTTTCGTCCCCAGCGCCGTCGACCCACTCGCCGCCGATGTAATGTTGGTAAGTGTCTTGAATTTGTTCACTCATTGTCCCACTATAAAATCATTGTGCCACGATAATAAGATTCCTCATTTTGGCAATTAATTAGATTAGCAATACAATCGAATTGACAAAAGACTGTATATTGGATCGTGTTTGTCTCTCTCACCTTTGACTGATTAATTATCCTGATTGGAATCTATATAGGCGAAAAGTATTCCCCTATCAATTTCTCAATCAGAAAGCTGTTCATTCTTGCAGTAAACGATTTTACAGAATACAAGGAGAATATCCCGCGGGGCTTGACCACGAGGGGATTCACATTAGCGAATTTGCTTGGGTTTCAATTTCGCCTTTAACACTTGCTGCATCAAAATCATGATCAGGGCGGATATTCACAAAATCCAAAAATTCTTGTGCAGCCAAAAGTTCTTCTATTGAGTATATTGTTAGAGCACTTCGAACAGCGGATTTCGCACCGACTTGGGGCTCCAGCACGCCAAGCGTACAGGCAATATCATAGGATTTTGCGCTTTCAATTTCGGTGTCATCCACCGTAGTTACATCAATGAAATAAATATCGGTATCAACGATAAGAACATTTTCAGCGCGAAGATCGCCATGGGCTAATTTATTACTATGCATAAGCTGGAGCGCCTGAAATATTTCTGGACTATATAATTTTACTTGATCTGAAGACACTTCATTCAGTGTCTTGAAATTTTGGAGATATTCAAGAACTAAAACCCCCAAGCTGTTGACCTCAAAGGCTTCGACAGGGCGTGGTGCGTTAACACCAATTTCTCGTATTTTTTTCGTTGCCACCAATTCCTGATGGGCCATTTCAGCAGGGGTATCGATATATTCGAAAAATCCTTCTGTACCGCTTGAAAACATGCCCAAATTCCGTCCAGTCGTGAACAACGCATGGACAAATGCGTTTTGTGGCGAAATTACCTTGACGAACCACTGTTCGTTAACAACCATCGGTGTAGAGAGCCAATTGTTCGCTTGCAGGAATTCTATTCGGACGGATTCTAACTCATATCGATGCACGAGTTGTCGTCCCACAGCCTCCAACTGTGACCAAGGCACTCGTCCACGCACCAGTTGGCGAATTCCCATTATATCATTATGATTGATACTGATAGAAAGACCTTGCCAAAATCCGGACTCTTTAGTAGACTGCTCAGCAAATTAATATAACATGGATTTTTCGTTGCCAGACGAACACCGGATGATCAAACAAACAGTCCGTGAGTTTTGTGAAGAAGAAATTGAGCCCATCGCCCAAGATATCGAAGAGGAGCATCGATTTCCCAATGAGATATTTGATCAGCTTGGGGAGTTAGACATGATGGGAGTCCCAGTTTCGGAAAAATATGGCGGGCTGGGAGGCGATCAGCTAATGTATTCTCTTGTCACCGAAGAGCTTGGTCGTGTCTCGGGATCCATAGGCCTCTCATATGCCGCTCATGTTAGTCTCGGGAGTAAACCGATAGAATCCTTTGGAACAGAAGAACAGAAAGAACGGTGGTTACGACCATTAGCCGAAGGTAACGCAGTAGGTGCATGGGCGCTAACTGAACCCGGGAGTGGAAGTGACGCAAGTGATATGGATACTACTGCTCGCAAAGATGGTGATGAATATATCCTCAATGGCACAAAGCAATTTATTACGAATGCAAGCGAAGCGGGGTCGATACTCGTGAAAGCTGTTACGGATTCCGAAGCGGGATATGATGGAATATCGACCTTTATTGTGGATCCAAACAACGATGAAGGATTCGAAGTTTCAACAATTTGGGATAAACTTGGATTGAATGCCTCACCAACCTGTGAGATTCAATTTTCTGATTGCCGTATTCCAGAGGATCGACTTCTCGGTGAGGAAGGAGAAGGCTGGGAACAAACCAAAAAAACGCTGAATGGTGGCCGGATCAGTATTGCCGCTCTTTCAACTGGTATTGCCCAAGGTGCATATGAGTCAGCGAAAGAATATGCCCAAGAGCGAGAACAATTCGGCCAACCGATTGCCAAATTTGATGCGATCAGAAACAAATTGGTTGGAATGTTCCGCAAAATCGAGCGCGCTCGATTATTGACTTACCGGGCGGCTGTCTTATATGATGAAGGAGAAGATGTGACAAAGGAAAGTGCTGTAGCAAAATGGGATGCAAGTGAAGCCGCAAGGGAAGTATCTGAGGATGCTATCCAAGTGCTTGGCGGCTATGGGTACACAACTGATTTCGCCCCTCAGCGGTTCTTCCGAGATGCGAAACTTATGGAAATTGGAGAAGGGACCAGTGAAATCCAGCAACTTATTTTAGGCCGTGAATTAGGCCTATAGGACTCGAATTGCAACATCCTATCCTGTTATTTTTCGAAGATTTACCGCTGAGCTTTTGATAATCGGCCATTGCTTTCATATTTCTTAGACAAATACAATCAAATATGTCAAAGGATAGCGACACAGTCGATAAGGCAATGTCTCGTATTCATGAATATCTTGAAAAAGCCGAAAAGGAGGCAAGTGGTGGAACCGAACAAATCGCACAAAAGGCACAAAAGATTGCAGAAGATCTAGAAGAGCACGTCAAAGAACTTCGTAAATCTTCCTAATACGGTCAGCTGCTGTTGGCATTTTGATTGCTCCGATGCAGTCATACTT
>JBDGRB010000078.1:0-12426 GCA_042218485.1 Halobacteriaceae archaeon
AAGATCGAGGATGATCTTACCATGTATGCCGATCGCAGTCGTCTCCGTGAAGTGTTTGAGAATCTTTATCGGAACGCGATCGAACATGGAGGCGAGGATGTAACGATCCGTGTTGGCTCACTCACCACCGAGACAGGATTTTATGTTGAAGACGATGGGGCAGGTCTTCCTTCAGACGAAACAGAACGAATTTTCGAACCAGGATACACGACGGCAGACAATAGGACAGGATTAGGATTGTCGATCGTCCAAGAAATTATTACCGGTCATGGATGGAAAATTCGGGCTGTCCATGGGAACGATAGTGGTGCTCGATTCGAGATTACCGGGGTTGATCTCTCTTGATGTGCGCTACAAGCACCCCCCCTAAGTCTCTTTCCGAGTGCCTTCTGCTGAGTCAAATATTATAGTGCGTGGTCCGGTGCGGTTCGGATGGGTGTTGAATACGCGCGATTCAGTTGGCAGGCCTGATTAGAATGACTGGCATTAGATAAGTACAGGAACTGATTGTATCTTACAACTTCAGTCAAGTGTCCACTAAAATTTGGTTTTTTAATTATATCCTATAACCTCTTTCAAAGATTCAAATCCTTCTAGCATTTTCTACCGATATAAACGTAGTATCGTCACTCATCGATCCGGCGATACATTTCCTGCCGACTAGCGGCACAATCTCGGTATCGGTCTTAAGAAATCTGTTATCATTCAATCATGTAATTTACTACTTCTTTTTATGTGACTAAACAATTTATCGTGATCGGCACCGAAAAGTCTCTAGGCTGTCGCCACGCAAACAAGTACACCGGGTGAAATATCCATATCGGACTTACCACTTTGAGTAGCGGGATATCAGTTGATCACGATTTTGCTCACCGAAGTTAACTTGTTTTGACGGAGTATAAGTTGCTGCATTTGATTTGATCAGCGGTTGTTTCTTTGTCGTGGTGAATCCTGAACTCTTGCTTACTATCTGTAGTGACAGTCTATCGGTTCCAGGTAATCAGTTACGTTCGGTCTGTTGCAGGGGGTGTGCTTCTTATCATCGGTCTCCTCGGTAAAAGTAATTTTGCGGTACTCATATTTGCTTTCAAATGTCAATCCGATCGGCGATAATTAAAGCGAGCGTAACAAGGAGTACTGAAGTAACAAGATTTCATTTCACTGAGGGTTCTCCCCAATTATGGCCTGAAAGTCAGTCCCGGGAATTTCGCGGACTTCGGAGTTAACGAACCCCGTTTCGTCGAGACATGAGCGATACTGCTCGGCCGTTTTGGTCCGTCCCGAAGGTGCCATAGTCAACATGTGGACACTGAACCGTTCGGCTACCTCCGCACGCCCCCGAACGTGGTCCATACAGACGAACGTTCCACCTGAATCCAGCGCTCCGAGAACGTTATTAAAGTAATCGTAGAGTTCCTCAGGGGTCATCGAGACCGTCATCCTGGCGCTGAAAATGAGATCAAACCCATTTGGAAGGCTTTCGCGGGCATCGCCCACACAGAGTTTCACGTTCTTGTCTTCGAGGTAAGGCCGAACGAGATCAATAACGTCCTCACGATCGAGGAGCGTCACATCGGCACCGCGACGAGAGAACTCCTCCGAAAACCGGCCCGGTCCACCGCCGACATCGAGAACACGCTCCGGACGGGGATGGACATGTTCGGCTGCTGTAACACCGGCACGAACCGTCATATCGTCGATGGTTGCCATGGCCCCGACGAAGTTGCGGAATTTCTCCTCATCTGGTTCCGGAGGGTCTCCCGTCCGCATCGTCTGCGGAAGCTCCATATAGTTTTCGAGGGAATCGAGGCGATGAGGTAGGATACCCTTCTCGAATACGCCAGCTTCAGGATCAAACCCATCCAACTCTTCGGTCGCCTTGTATTCGTCACCGTCGACAGTTACGTACCCGTAATCGGCGAGGGCATCTAGGACGATGCTCGCTGCTCTTTTCGTGACATCTGTACGCTCGGCGATCACATCGGACGTTTTTGCCCCCTGTAGCAACTCATCAATTATCTCCGTTTCACGACTTGCCCACAGTAGGAATATCTCCAGATTCCTATTATATATCGCATCCTGATCCATGGAGTAGGCTGTGACATCTTTAATCAAAAAGTTGGCGAAGATTTTCATTTGGCGGGAATTCATATCATCTCGTATTACAAGATATCCCCCAAAGGTGTTCATTTGAATCTCGGAGTCATAAGACGCCAAATACCAAGACATCCCAAGGTGATGGTCGGCAGATTGGAATGACCTCTGCGATAGGTGGTTGGGCGTGGTAGCATCGCAAGAGGGACGTGCATCAGACGGTGGCACCTTTCAGATTTTCTTCTTCAATTGGTACTGTTCCGTTATTGCGTTTCTCAGAGTAGTACACTTCAAGTTACAGAAACGAGCCAAGTATGCATCTTGAATTTATTGTATTTTGTTCCAGCATAATTGCAATCTCATTTGTCAAATACTCGACTGTAGCACCTTGCCGGGATTGTTTTTGAAATGGCAGAATCATAACCTTTCCTAAATTTATTCAACTGATTTTTCAATTTCTGAGAATAGTGTCCTGTTCATAAATACATACTACTCAAAATACAAAATAAAGAGGTAATATTCGGGATATGAGCGTTTATATCCTGTTTATCGTACATTTGATTAATTTTATATTAAGTGGGTTTATTACGTATTTTTCATATCTCGCATATCGACGAACTGGATCAATCCCAATGCAGGCATTAATGATTGGTTTCGGTATTATTTCTCTCGGATTTATTAATAGTGGTATATTGGACTTACTTACGGACCTGTCTTATAAAACAAACAGTATCATATTGGGAATCTTCATCTCATTAGGATTTGGTTTCTTGATTTATGCAATATTTGTCGACGAAAAGGCTGTTCGAATTGAAATTACTTAGGCAATAATTTCTGCTACCCTTTCAAATAGTGAACATGGGAGGTGGAATCGAAGAAGATCAATAAATTTCCTTATCTATCTTCTTTAAAATACGTTTTCAACTGTAATTTATTTACACGCCTTAACCCATAGAAATTCTAAGTTATCTAATATCATTTACCAAAGGTACCGTCTGATTGCGGATTAAGAAGTGAGCAGATCAAGGCAGTAATTATTCATGCACGTTGCCAACCTGCTCACTGACTCGTTCGGCTCAATGGACCACGTTTGGCCATGCGAGCGCACTCCGACACCCCACCGAGAGGGTTTATCGTGCATCCCAATACCGCAAGATTGTCGATCAGAGAGACCCGAGCAGTCCTCATTGTCCCGAATATTGACCACTCATATGGTGTCATCGGGCACTGGACTCATCGATTCAGTGACAGCACCCCTTCGCCGCCACGGTCGTTATCAACTTGTGTCGCCATCGATGAAACGGCCATCCAGATCAATAGGCAACGTTACTGGGTCTCCGTCGCATCGATAGCGATACGAAGGATGTGGAGGTCATTCAAGTGTCCAATTCGGGGGAACTAACACCGCTACAACCGCGTTTCCCCATCGACCCAAGCACCACCTAAGGTTGCCGACACTGAGTTCTTGAGGGATGATACGGGATAATTGGCTGCCTTGGCACGCGTCGTGCTACGCACAGCTCTCGATTACACAACCGGAACCCATATCGAAAAATGGTTTTACAGGCTCACGACGCGGATCGACGGCTTTCACGCAATGGGGGTTGGCAGTTTGGGTAGCGCGAAGCAGAGGTCATGGTGGTTCATGCACTTCTGCAACCGGCACCAGTCTCATCAGGTACTCGATGGATCGACGCAACCTCAGGTGGTGCAGAACTAGATGGTAACCAATAATTATTCTTATAAATTCATTTACAGATCGGGAAATCATTTGAAATATTCAATCCTTTAGTTCGAATTTCCCACCAATACCGGCGCTGAGTTTAAACGAGATATAGATGATCTAGAATTTATATTCGTTAGTTACAATGTGTAGGCGAAGGGGTCTAAGCGTCAGTCTTTGAGAGGTTGATAAGTGATTAAAAGGATTTGATCTTCTGTTGCATTGCCCGCGTTTTGGTCTGGGTATAGATCGGACAGGAATTGTCTGTATCTAATACTTTAATCAACGATTGTCTGAGATTATGATTGCATGATGCGGTTACTTCATCTTGATATGGACAGTATGAACAGCAATTCGGAAATTCAAGATCGGCGTCATGTTTTGGCATGATATATTATTGTATTGTTTCTAGGAAAATAAAAAATCCTGCCTCAATTAATCCGTTTGATGAATTCTTTCGTAACATGAAATTTTCGTATTAAAAAGCGTAGTTCACTTTGTCTCCTCGGGTTCATCAATAACATCATCAAATGTCTGCTCTGTCACATTGGAATGAATATAACTGGCTATGGATTTTTCTTCACAAGATATGTCAAAACCAACTTTCGCATGTTCGTTTTGTTCTTCGACGACCGTTGATTTCCCAGTAATTTTCTCGAATAGAGATGCATAATTTGACTGAATGTCAGATTTGTTATTCATGGTAGTAGTACAATTATGGTGGATGATCGAAAACCTGGCTGGATGATGAGTGAGTGGTTACTGTTAATTTAATACAATCATCCGTAGAGAGGGCGATTTCGTTCACTTTATTCGAATATTCACTCGTATGCCTTCCAGTTTGGCCAATTCGAAACTCCTCTTCAAGCAATCCTATCTCAGATAGAGAGCGGATTTTGCGGTACGTAGTCGAGAGCGGCAAATCCAATGTTTCAGCAATTTCGTTCGCAGATAATGCTTTCTCGCTCGTTTTGTCGAGAATGTTTCGGCAATCTGTATCTTCCAGTATATCAAGGATGTCTTGAATTTCTTCTTCAGTCTCGATGACAACTTCATTCTCTGTATGATTTTGAGAGTTATCGGATTGAGATTCAAACTGCGATTGGCTCATGTATCAATATATAGAAGCCAATCTACAAGAACAAACAACCATAATATGCGGGGGGGTTTAAATACGTTAGTAGGAACATATTCGTGGGTAGAAAAACAAAAACGAAGTTGTCGATGTTCGTGGTTGCCTTTAACGGAGCGGATATTCCTTATTCAAACACTTTCTGTCATCGGGAATCCGTAAAGATATCCATATTTTTACAATCATCAAACGGGAGTTAGAAGGTGAAACACAAGAGCAGTAGTGCTGAGGACGGCAACGAGCAGAGCAATAATAATGCCCCGCCCATATTCGGTAATGAGTGCCCCGATGAATTCGAACTGAGTGGTTCGGCCCCTGCCGAAGGTTCGAACTTTCGCCGTCTCGGTTGTCATACCTACCTCAACTGGAGCAAGATCTTCTTGCGCCTCGCAAATGAGTTCCTTCATAAGGGTATGAAATACCTCTTCTTCAATATCGTCTCCCACACGCTTCGAGGGGGTCGTCTGATTCACGGCATGGGTATCGGTCGTTAATATCTCAACGGTGTCAATTTCGGAAACCTGTTTGAGCATGCGTTCTCGGAGGCCAGAAATCATGTTATTCCCATCGATAAGTATATACGCCGTCAAGGCATCATTGACCCGAGTTATGGCGACGCGGATACCAAGGGACCCGATTCCCTCAGCAGCGTTCCAAGGTGTTGAATCCGATGCAAGACCTAATTCTACCGAGGATTGACTGATGGCCTTGAGACGGGTTGCTGTATGCTTTGTCGCCTCTATAATGTTCCGTGCTTTTTGACTGTGAGGATCGACCCTGGTGGTCTCAGATCGCTTTTGATAACAATTGTGAGTATCTACAACCATAGCATCGTGAAAGTTGGTTCGTCGGATTTCTGCATCGGCAATGAGCCCGACGCTAAAGGCAACATCGTCCGTGGAATGGGGGGAAAATGTTGTCGTGAGAAGAGCACCATCACCAAATGCCTGTCCGAGTGCGGTAACATCGTTAATTTGTGTTTTTATCCCTGGTGTCGCTGTTTCGGAGTATGTGATATTGCTAGCGGCTTGATCGGCTGTTTCAACGATTATCGCTGCATCCCGATCCGTTACGGGATTAAAATCGTGATCCGTCATCGCATGGAAGGGGAACACCAAGCTATCAGTCCCCGCTGCAAGCTTTTGGGGGAGATTTCCACCCCCTACCTCGCCCATTGGCCCAGGGTGCACCGCTGAGAGGACGAACCGGGCTTGTTCGGTGCCGTCCATGTCTTGAAACGATAGCACTGTGACAGGAACCACCGTGTCCCTCCCAAGATCAGCAAAGAACGACTCTAACCGACCGGGATTTCCCGATAGATAGGCAATAAACCCGGGAATGAATACAGATAGACTTGTCCCAAGCTTCCTTCGCAAGGGATAATCTAGGATGTAAAATACCACCATGGCCAACGCACCATAGGTAACCATAACAATTCCCAAGACAGCTATTGCACCCCCCGCTCCAGCGAACAGCGAAGATCCATTAAGTTGCGGCATTCCTAAACCGATAATCATTAGACCTGTTCCCAACGGCTGTAAGCTGGCCGAGGTGACTGCCGGCCACAATACACCACCGAACAGTAACCGCTCAACAAATAGCCGAAACGCGAAGACCAATGCAAGTATGGCGATAACCATCTCAAAGGCAGAGAGAGATGAGAGATGAAAGACCCGTCCAAGACCTATCGAAAAGAAAATTAAAGCGATGATTGCGCTTTCGCACATAGTCGACAGGAACACCGCCCGTTTGAGAGTTATAGGAGAATCGAGATGCCAGGCCAGCAACGTGGTTCCTATACTTGCAAACAGCATTGGTCCGGTGAAAGCAAATTCACCTTTCAGAACTCGCATCCAAAACGGGGAATCGTAGTATAGGTCAATGCCGCCTCCCGCTGCGATGAGGAAAGATAATATAAGCGTCACAGGCCAGCTGGGTATCCGAAAAACAAATTTCGTAGAGAGTTCAGCTAATCTCTTACGAGGAGTGGCCATTGGTCATTACTCCCCTCCACGAGGGATCGCCCTCGATATTGCATAAATAGGACGGTTTTTCTGATCAGGCATGAGTCCAAATAGTATTTCAGCTACCCTGTTGAAGGAACGGGTTCAGGCTTGGCTCGTTCAAGGCCATGCATAATCCCTTTTGCACCAATCCACGCAAGGACCTGGGAAACGATTCGGGAAATCGGATTCCATCCCTGAGTCGCTTTCCATGCTTTGCTTTTGAATTCTCGAATGTTATGTTCCCAACAGGTGCGGAATAGTTTCCATTGGGTCCATGACATATCAGTTGCCGTCAAGGTGTTGCCATTGTCATAATCCATGTACATCAGCGGAGCAAAAATACTGCTGGTATCATTGAGTCGTTCGATCAAATCGATCGTTTGTTGGACATCTTCGTCCGTTTCCTCCGGCAACCCTACAATTAGGGTACAGGCAGGATAAATATAATTCTCATTTAAAATCCGGATAGCCTGATCGACAACATCAGGCCATTCCTCAACCCTGAATGGGAGCGGTTTGCCCTTCAGATACTTGTTGATAAGACGGGGACTAGCCGTTTCAATACCGGGCTGGACACCTGTCCAATTGTTCGGACCAAGGTCATTTAACTCGGAGATGTCATCAATAAGATCCGGCGCAGCTGCTACTGCGGCGAGACTTACGTGTGTTGTGCCGACCTTCTCGATCCCCGGTACCGCCAGCAGTCGTTCATAGAGGGATTTCACGGCTGCTGTATTGGGTTCAAACCGTTTATCGAATTCGTAGAGAAGAATATCTTCACCATGTAGCCAGACATGGTCGAAGCCAGCCTCCGCATTCACTCGCGCCTCACGGGTAAGACGCTCAGGATCTGCATAGAGATTTCGACGCATATCTGGTCCACAGAAATCACAGCCTCGTCCACACCCTCGCATCCCCTCAATAAGGGCATTTATAGTCGGTGCCCTTATCTCGGGGACATCATCCATGTCGTCCGGACTATCAACCATCATTCGTGGCTCGGCGTCACCGCATGTAAGTTGGGTAAAGATTTCTGGCGCTCGATGCCCCGCTTCGCCCTGAATGACGTGATCAATGCCAAAGGCATCACGCTGGGATTCCTCAGCAACTTGCCACGCACCGCCGCCTCCCACTACAACGCGGGCGTCAGTCTCAAGATCATCAATCGATTCCATCAACGAGCGAAATTTAACCGCATTCATGGGCGTTCGATCAGAATCATGAGTGAACGATGAGGTCACAGGCCCCTTTCCTAACGGATCCATTGCGTTGACGCCGATGATCTCTGTTTCGTTACCAACGAGTTTGTCTATATGATTGGGATGGGCAATTGCAATATCCTCTTCAGCATAACGGTCATCTTCAAGCAAGCCACTTTGAATTCGACGAAGTCCCATGGGTGCTGCGACGGCTCTCCCGTCAGGGTGCACATCGACGGGCGGGGCAAATAATCGATCGTAGACGACACTGGGAACGAAATCGGTCGGGGCGCACGAAAGAAAGCCCAAGATATAGTTTCCCCTGAAGTTGCTCATCAACGATCGATCCGCAGTAAGTACGATGCTTGGTGACGATGATTGAGACATGCTGTTCACACCTGTTGAAGATCAGTGAGTGCCTTCTCGTATATTGCGTGAATCTCCTCACGTTCATCTTCGTCCATATCACGGTTTTTCTTCACATCATAGCCATACACTCCAGGGCCCTGCCGCAGGAACTCTTGATCGTCTTCACGGGCGGTTATCATCTCTGATCGAAGTCGCGTGGTGCCTGGCTCATCGTCATCCGTCAGTGATGTATACTCGCGATCTAACCATTCCTCAACACTCACTGCATACTCTTCTTGAACGGCATCGCGGTAAAGGCCGGGAAGGACGTTATACGAACAAAAAGGAATGACGCGACCGTCCGGCATTGCATAATGAATATCACACCGTTTCACGCGATCCACGTCATAATTATAGGGATCCATGAAATGCATCATGCCGAGGAATAATGAATTCTCGTGGAATTCAACGAGCCCTTCATACGTGCCGGAGGTAAGGCCCTTAAGCAGCCACTTGCCAATAGTCACATCGTCGGGTTCGGCAGACCGATCCACATCCTGATAAAGTTCCCAAGCGAGCCGAGCACCAACACGAGCTTTCGTCAAGCGGGCAAGAGAGCCCTCGAATCGGTCGGCAAGTTCCTCGAGGGCCTGCAAAAACGGTCCAACATCGAAAAAGTCGGTGATCGGTACGAGACTATGGCCATCCCTGTAGACGTAGGTCGCCATGCCACAGGCGAAGTGATTGGATAGTTCATACAAGGGTTTGTCATTCCATAGCTCTGAAAAATCGCTAACTGCTAACATGCTCGGGATGGGATACCATGCGTCTGGTGGAATCGCACCGTCTGTTTGGTCCTGAATTGCATGGATTGCATCGGGGATGGTCACCCGCTGCACATGGCGCTTGTGATCGGGCATCCGGCCAACGATAGAGACAGGCTGGAAATTCACACCTCGAATGATATCAACGTTCGCTGCAGCAAAGCGAATGATATCCCCAAGTTGATGATCATTCTTTCCTCCAATAACAGTTGGAACGAGAACGACGGGAAGATCTGCCTCCCGATAGGTTCGAATTGCGTCGGGCATCTCCCAGTAATTCTTGGGATTGATCGCCGGATCCACGCCATCAAAACTCGTATAAATAGTGTTCACGCCGGCGCTTCGCAGATCTCGTGCAAGTTCATCATTAGCAGCCAAGACGCCACTATGCGTGTTCAACTGGACGTGGTCAACTACATCATTAACGATCTCGACGATTTCAACAATATCGTCGCGGATCGTTGGTTCACCGCCAGTAATTTGAATTGCATTACAGCCGATAGGTTCCTCACCGGCCATTGATTCAGCCATCGCTCTGATTTGTTGTTTTGTAGGCTCGTAGAGGGGATCGTCTTCACGGGCGTAAAAAAAGCAGTACCAACAACTTAGATCACATCTGTTTGTGACGGTAATATTGCCCAACCCTGTGTGCGACTTATGCAATGGACACAGCCCGCAATCGGTCGGACAAGAAACATTTCCATCGGGGACATGGTGATATGATTGTAGATGATTCGATTTATCCTCCCACTCCTGTGCTTTATAGTAGAGCGATGCGTCACTCCAGTAGACATCATGTATTTCGCCATGCTCATCGCACTCTTTTATAAGTAGGATTTCGTCATTTTTCTCGTAGACGATCATTGGTACCAGCATTTCGCCGTATTGGCCATTGAGTGCGCAGTCTGGACAGAGACTCCCCGTAACCTTCAGGACGCGATCCGCCATGGGAGCAAGTTCATGCACGAGTGTTCTCGCTTTGTCTCGTGAAATTGGGGCCTGTTGTGAGAACTCGAAATCTGAAGCTAATCGATCTGATCGGGAATGTTCGGTCGTGCGAGCCATTACTACCACCGCTTAATTTCCCATTAGAGAATTTCGCTCATAAAAGAAGAGAAAATTCTCAATATATGGGAATAACGACAGCGTTGGCTAAAAACGATACTAGGATAAAATTGCTGCATCCGAGGTCAGCATCACACTTTCTGCGTAAACTATTCGGAATTCCTATATTCCGAGAATTAGTTGTCGTTTTTATATCTCTCAAATCAGTAATCTACAATATGGTTTCAAATTCCCACGGTCCCATCGATAAAACTGCATTCAGCGCTACATGTGCTATTGTATGGGCTAGTTACGTGGCTATCATCGGTGTTATGGCTCGATTCGGATGGGGTGAACGGTGGCGGTCATTGCTATCAGATGTTTACATTGGTTTTGACAAGACAGTATCAGGTATTGGTATTGGTGCCGCATGGGGTGCATTAGACGGCTTCATTGGAGGTTGGTTGATTGCAACGCTGTATAACAGACTCACGGCTGGATGACTGTTCATGACGGATAATTCAGACAGTAATTTTACGTCGAAAAATGTGAAGAAATCCGTTGTTGATATTTCCGAACCCAAGAGTTACGCCCTCTAGACAAAGGTGTCATAATACAGCTCCCAAGGTATTGGTTTTCGACTCGATTAGTGATAAATAGTCTGGTTGATACAGATGCGTATGTACCGGGGCTCTGCTGGGTGACACAATTACTATGTCGTTTCGCTTTCTATCTCTGGCATGAACCGTTTTCGGAATACTGGACAGCCGGACTGGGATTGGTGGGGAAAACTGTGGCCGACGCCCGGCGAAACGCTCCGCCAAATCGGACTCTCAGCCGGGGATGCCTTCGTTGAGATAGGAAGCGGAAACGGATATTTCGCCCTACCTGCTGCCCGAATCGTGAATCCTGTTTCCGTGTACGCTCTAGACCTCGATGTAGAGCTTCTTGAAGAGCTTGAATACCTCGCTGCCCAGCAAGAAATCAAGAACATTATCCCTGTCCATGGTGATGCTCGGACGCTTGCAGACTACGTCCCCGTCCCTGTAGATGTTGCGTTAATAGCGAATACGTTCCATGGAATCATGAATCCCGCAACATTCGTCGAAGAAGTAGTCACTGTCCTCACCAAAGACGGGCGGTTCATCATCGTTAACTGGCAAGACCTCCTCCGGTAGACAACGACAGTCGCTGGTGAGCCACGGGGGCCGCCGACCGATCTTCGGCTCTCACCCAATGAGACCCGAAAAATAGTAGAGGAGGCAGCCAAGGTTACCCTGGCACAACGAATCGATCTACATCCGTACCACTATGCGCTTATCTTCGAACGATAAGTCTACAGCCTGTATCGTACAAGTAGCACGCGAAACAACGGTATGTGAACTGATCTATGACTGCGAAAGCTCATAATTTCGGTCTACCAATGGATGCATCATTTATGCAGTTTCATTCCCACGGAACGACATCCTTAGAATTTGAATTCAGCAAAGAGTTTAGTATAGTTTTCTGTGTTTTGGGTCGATCAATGAAAAATCATCATCGGTATTCGTAGTGAATCCATATCTCTTCGATTTTCTCCGCATTGAACCAATGTGCTTCTCCCGCCGTTACAACCTTCACCATCGGTTCCTCGCCAAAGCCTGTGTTATGTCTGTGGAGTTCAGCTTCGACACCAGAATCAAACCGAACTTGGACTTCACCATAGTCCTCCAGTGCATGTTGCAACCGCTCGTACATCGAGTCACCGTGCAGTTCCAGATCAAATGGTTTTTCCATCAGTGATATGCCTCCATGTAATAATTCAACATAGAGATTAATTAATTAACGTGATGTCAAGTAGTGAACCAGTCCTACCTCCTCCCACCTTCGGCGGCTTCTTACGGCAAGGGCTTCCTGTTTCGACGACGGACCTTGCAGAAACAACCGCAATTTCCAAAGGGGGCGCAATCTTCCCAGGCCTTCCTTTGGAGAGTCCCACTCAGGTTTTCGCATCCCGAGAAGGAATGTTCTCCGCTGCGTTTACATTATTATCCGCCTCGAAGCCACAGGCCGTGCA
>JBDGRB010000162.1:0-12420 GCA_042218485.1 Halobacteriaceae archaeon
AAAACGTGGACAAATAGGTCCATCCAAGGATTTGATGCTCCGCATACAGATGATATTCATCATTTACTTTTGGACGAACCTGACACATTAATTGCTTCTACAGGGAGCGGACTGTATCGATCAAATAATACAGGTCAAACTTGGATTCGTTTAGATAGAAATCATCCACAACGATACTTTCGAGAGGCATTTGTGCACAATGACAGTATATATGCAGGTGCAGCCATGGGGTCTTCATCATCGTGGGAGGAAGAAACAAACCATGGATTATTCGAGTGCCATTCAGGAAACAATCTTGAGAAGGTATCATATCCGACCACTAATGAGGTCCCTATCGGATGGTGTGCGATAGATGATAAAGTTGTAGCCGCGACCCATCGAGGAACGCTCATCCAACGTGAAACTGAAGAATGGACTCCTATTGGATCCGTTCCAACACCCGGCAGTGTGCAGGGGCGATATCTCCCGCTGTTATGGCACGATACCTAAGAATGTACTATATTATTTGGAAACTCAATTTTGACTGCGAGAAAATAATACAAGAAAACAGAAATCTCACAACTGCTATACATAAGTCCGGCTAAAAGATTTATCTTGGAACTATAAATAGAAGGGGCGGTTATACTAGTACAATTAAATTATTTAGCTGTCCCTGTATCAATATCACCATTCACACGAACAAATCCGTAGCCACACTCCGGACAGTACCATTTTGTTTTCAAACCAAGATGAAGATTTGTACTCGCAGCTCGGTAAAAATCGCGTTCGTCATTACATGAAGGACATTCGCGAGTGAGTTCAGACGTCATATAATAAACTAAGATTTGAATTCTTTTAACTCTTATAGGCTTCCGTTCGCAACCTTCTAAGCGGATCCGATTCGTGTGAGTTGTAGGATTAGTAGTGTTATTTCGAGCCGATCTCGGGAACGACCTCGGGGTTCCTATCCTTCAGTGATATTTGTGGAAAATGTTCAAGATCAATCACTTCCGAAACCAAGATGTAACTACTATCCAGTGGTTTTTTCCTCAAACACTGCGTTAAACGAGTATGGCACGGTTAGTCTTCCTATCGATCCCTGTTGGGAAACAGGGGGCCGTGCGGAAAACCTTAGAGTCCGAAGATATCGAATATACATTGACTGAAGAGATAAGTGGGAGGGAGTATGGAGCACTGGCATTTTTTATTTTGCCGACCACGGCAGTCGAGCCGGTGTTGGCTAAATTACGTGATGCTGGTATTGATGATGAATCAATAACGGTCATTATGGATACAAAAACGGTTATCTCCCGTAATTTCGAAGCGCTAGAAAGTAAATATGAGGAGGAAGAACGCACTGAGGAACAAATCGCTTCACAAGAACTCAAATCCACTGTTGAAAATTTAATGCCATCAAATTGGGTTTATCTTATCATGACATTTGTCAGTGCGATAATCGCAGCCGCTGGGTTATTATTAAATTCAGCGGCAGTCGTCGTTGGATCGATGGTAATAGCTCCGCTGATTGGTCCGGCAATGGCATCAAATGTTGGAACGGTGTTAAACGATCGAGATCTCTTTGTCGAAGGCGCTAAATTACAAATCATAGGCATTGGCTTGTCTATTTTCGGCGCCGCTATCTTCGCTATAAGTATCCGTTTGCTCCATTTAATTCCACCTGGGATCTCGCTTGTGGCTATCGATCAGATTAGGGAACGGATCCGCCCAGATTTCCTTTCTCTGGCGATTGCTCTGGGTTCAGGGGTTGCCGGTGTCCTTAGTTTATCTACTGGGATGTCATCTGCACTCGTGGGCGTAATGATTGCCGTAGCCCTTATTCCACCAGCCGCGACCGTTGGACTTGGGATCGCATGGATGCAACCACAGATAATTCTTGGTTCGGGCGTCTTACTGATGGTAAATATCATCTCAATTAATATTGCTGCTTTAGGCGTCCTGTGGTATATGGGATACCAGCCCCAGCGTTGGCACTTTCTTTCACAAAGTCGAGAATCCGTCCTCAAACAAGCTGGTATTTTAGTGGTAAGTTTGTTATTGCTGTCCGTCTTTTTAGGTGGAGTGACATTGTCATCATATCAAGTAGCAACCACCGAACAGGTGATTGAAAATGATATTCAAAATGTTTTGGAGCAACCTACGTACGACAAATTTATCTTACTAAAAGTTGACTACGATTACGGACAACCATTATTACGACAAAAGCCTTCCAGTATTACGATTACGATCGGCATTCCCCCAAATACAGATCCCAATGGCTTTGCCAAAGCAGTCAAAACCAGTCTCGCCGAAGAAACGCAGGGTGATGTATCAATCAATATCCGCTATATCATAATCCAGCAACCGTAATATATTGCCAAGGAATGTTGATTTGCAATTTGCCTCGGAAAGATGTTTTACTAATATGATATAATTAGGCAAAACTAACAGATACGTCAAAAATTATCAATTATAAAGCAAAATTTTTTCAATATGTACGATCTGACAAGCTTTCAACGAGATCTTCTATACGTTATTTCTGGGTCGGAATCGGCACATGGACTGGCGATTAAACAGGAACTCGAAGATTACTATGAAGAAGAGATTAACCACGGTCGTCTCTATCCAAATCTCGATACACTCGTAAAAAAGGGATTAGCCCAGAAGGGAGAAATTGACAAACGAACGAATTCATATACCTTAACAACCAGAGGTAAACGGGAAATTGAAGCACGGCGTGAATGGGAAAATCAATATGTTAATAATCTTTAAGGATCCGCCAATTACCTTCAAATCCCATGTGTGTCGACAACGCTATAATTGGAATTATGTAAAAAGTTAGATTCCATCAATTGGAAAAACAATACTCACTTTAGTAACCTGGTAATCATATTATTCCTTTTCTGTAACTAATTCATCATCTAAAGAGTAGTGGGTCTGTACGAAATCTTCTGAGAATTTTTCAGTTTGTAAATCGCGTTTAATTGCTTCCGGATCACGTTGGTCTGGGTTTCCATATCCTCCCCCACCAGGCGTTCGAATACTAATGACATCACCGGATGAAAGATCTTTGCTCGTTTTGGGCGGCAGTGATATTTTCGAATCATTTAATAGATAGGCTTCTCCAGCAGTTCCAGGGTTTCCACCCGCCAATCCATAGGGGGTATTCGTAAATCTGTCAGCCAGAATACTGAACGTGGCCTGATGGTTTCGAACCTCGATATCTCGGCGAATCCCTAATCCCCCGCGATATTCTCCAGCCCCCCCTGAATCTTCTCTGAGAGCATATTTCTTGACTCGAAGTGGATATGCAGTTTCAAGCACTTCAATCGGCGTATTCAATGTATTACTCATATGCACATGTACCGCATCCATGCCATCCTTGCCATGTCGACCTCCAAACCCGCCTGCCTGCGTTTCATAAAATGCATATTGACTCTCATCGCGGGGATCGGTTCCGCCGAATGTAATGTTATTCATCGTCCCCTGTCCAGCAGCCATAACCCGTTCAGGTATTTGTTGAGCAAAGGCCCCCAGAACGACATCAGTAATACGCTGGGAGGTTTCAAGATTCCCACCAACCACTGCGGCAGGTGGGTTTGGATTGACCAACGTTCCTGTCGGAGCTTCAATCTCTATTGGTCGATAGCATCCATGATTGGGGGGTATATCAGGATCCGTCACACACCGTATTGCGTAATAGGTTGCTGATGCTGTCACGGCATAAACAGCATTGATGGGGCCCGCAGTCTGTGAATCGGTTCCGGAAAAATCAACATGGATAGTATCCTCGTCAATGGTGACTTCAACAGCGATTGTCAGATTCTCGTGACCGCGGCCGTCATCATCGAGAACATCAGAGAAGGTAAGGGTTCCATCAGCCAAGGCTGAAATCTCAGATCGCATCCGACGCTCAGAATAGTCTTTAATTTCATCCAATGCAACAGAAAACTCCTGTTGTCCATAGGTATCTACTAATTCCAAAACTCGCTTCTGTGCGGTTTCATTTGCAGCCTGCTGGGCTCGCAAATCACCTCGGCGTTCTGTTGGTGTTCGAACGTTCGCCAAGATCAAATCGAATACAGCTTCGTTTGCTTCGCCCTCTTGGAATAATTTTACTGGTGGGATCCGCAATCCTTCTTGATATATTTCGGTCGAATCAGCCGCAATACTTCCTGCTTGTTTGCCTCCGATATCAGCATGGTGTGCACGATTGGCTGCATATGCAACCAATGTTTCATTGTCGAAAATTGGTGTTACTAAGGTAAGATCTGGTAAGTGAGCACCGCCCTTAAACGGATCATTAAGTAAAATTGCATCTCCTGGCTGAAGATCCGATGCAGAAAAATGATCAATGGCAGCCTTAACTGAAAATGGCATTGCTCCAAGGTGAACTGGCATATTTTCCGCCTGACTGATCATTTCGCCATTTGCATCAAACAATGCACACGAACAATCTTGCCGTTCTTTGATATTAGGTGAATAACCGGTACGAATTAAATTCGCATTCATTTCTTCCGCGACGGATATACAGGCGTTCCGAACGACTTCAAGCGTTACAGCGTCTATCATGATGAATGAGTTATCCTGAGATTTCCATATTCATCGACTGATACTGTTTGGTCGGGATACACGACAGTAGTGCTTTCGGTACCCTCAATAATAGCTGGGCCAGCAAATGAACATTCCGGCGGTATTGTGGGGCGGTCATACACGGTCGTATGATAGTCTTCGCCTTCAAATACAACCGTTCGCTGTTCGATAATTGCATCTTCACGAGAAGCTGACCTATCCAATGAAGGAAGCGATGGTGGTGTCACTTCCCCCCGCGCCCGGACTCGAATAGTTACTAACTCAATATCTTCAGACCTATCTGCATGACCATACCGTTGTTCATGTCGTGAATGAAATCGTGTTTGGACTTCCTCCAACGTTTCAGGTGTTATTGCTTCCGAAATCGGCACAGAAATATCATGCGATTGTCCGGCATATCGAACATCAAGATAATATTCATATGATTGGTTTGTGGAGCGAATCCCGATATCCTCAAGATAGGATTCCCCTTGTTCGTGTAGATCCGTTATGAGTGGTTTAATTACATCGACAGTAACCTCATCCCATGATCGGACGCGAGTGCTACTGTAATCTCGAATGACGTCGCTAATTAATAATCCTAAAGCAGATAATACTCCAGCAGTACGAGGTATCAATACCTCCGGAATATCTAATTGTTTCGCCAATTTCGGGCCATGTAGTGGCCCAGCACCACCGAATGGAACGAGTGTAAACTCTCTGGGATCATATCCCTGTTCGACAGACACAACCCGCAATGCACGTTCCATGTTCGCATTTGCAACATCAAGAACCCCTTGAGCGGCGCCTTCAACACTTCGATCAAGTGGCGTCGCTAAATTTTCTTTGAATATTTCCGCGACGCGATCACGATTGACATCAAAATCGCCGCCAACAAAGCGGGATGGATCCAGTCGTCCTAATAATAAATGGGCGTCGGTAATAGTAGGTTCTTCCCCTCCACGGCCATAACAGATCGGACCTGGTTGGGCACCGGCACTCTGTGGACCAACTCGCAACGCTTCACCCTTATCAATCCATGCTATTGATCCTCCACCTGCACCGACGGTATGAATGTCTACCATTGGAACGGTTATGCTATAATCACCGATTGTCCCTTCCGTTGTAATTGTTGGTTCACCACCAGTAACTAACGATACGTCACAGGAGGTCCCGCCCATATCCATGGTAATCAAATCGTCGTGACCGGTATTTTGGCCGATAAAGGTAGCTCCTTTTACGCCGGCAGCGGGTCCTGAAAGGATGGTTTGTACAGGTTTCTCAGCAGCAACATTGGCCGTTATAATACCTCCATTCGACTGCATAATATGCAATTGAGGGTCAATATCTTTGCTAGCAATTTCATCAGTTAATTGTCGAATATATCCCTGAAGAATCGGCTTTAAAGCCGCATTTAATGCCGTGGTTAGCGTTCGTTCGTATTCACGTATTTCTGGTAAAATATTACTCGATAGCGAATAGGTAATATCATCAGCCATTTCCTCAATAATCGTTTCAATTTGCTCTTCATGCTCGGGGTTTTCAAAAGAAAAGAGCAGACAAATAGCCACGCTTTGTCGATCAGTTTCTTGTAATGTCTGGACAATATCCCGAACTTCCTGTGTATTAAGGGAGGTGTCAACATTGCCCCGTTCGTCTAAGCGTTCTGTTACTGTATATCGATGGTGTCGAGGAACAATTGGATCGGGTTTTTCAGCTTGAAGATCATATATATCAGGTCGGTCTTGCCGACCAATTTCAAGGACATCACGGAATCCCTCAGTTGTTATTAATGCTGTAGGTGCCCAGTCACGTTCCAATACCGCATTCGTTCCGACAGTCGTGCCGTGAGAGAGAAACGATATGGACTCTGGTGGCCGATCGATGCGTGAGAAGAGGGAATCGATTCCAGTCATGACACCCTTTTCGGGATCCGAAGTCTCAGTTGGCGTCTTCTCGATAGACAATTTTCCTTCCTCAAACAATACCAAATCGGTAAATGTGCCCCCAATATCAATACCGAGACGAGATTTCTCACTCATTGTATTTGCAATTCTGACCTGATTTGAACTGGTGATGTCATTTGGTTTCGGGGTGGCCTTCCGTATTTGAAGATTCTGCGAATCTAGCGAGTGGGAATACAGAATAATCGATATTTAATGTATCTTGGGTGGCCCGTATTCGTCCAACAAATGTCGAAATTTCATCTAATGACCCCTCAAGCACAAATAACTCCATACAGTAATTTTCCCCGACATGATTGTGAACATTGGAAATAACAATACGTTCATATTCATGTCGAAGATGCATCATGCGTTCCTCTACATTTGTGGTTTCGTAATTAAAGAGGACAGTTACGAGACCAATTAAATCCTGATCTTCAAGCTCTTGATCTTGAAATTCTCCAAGTAGATTTCGGGATGCTTCTCGAAGGACTTCAGATCGACCGGTGTAGCCATGTTCTTGGGCAAATTTATCGATTCGTTCGATGAGATGATCTGGCATAGACACGCTGATGACAGACATAGTTATTAATCAAATGCCGACATATTATTAAAAATTAATAACTTATCTAAGATTTGCCTCACAAGTAGTTACGATTGACAATCTATATTACAATCAAAAATTAGATAGTTCACAGATCTCGCCAACTTAAGCGTGGATTTCTCGCTGCACTTGCCTGATCAATCCGATCGGTGGTTGTAGTATTCGGCGCTTCTTCGAGAGTTTCTGTATCCTCACTATATACCGCATTAAACGCAGCTGCTAATTGATCAAGCGACTCTTTCGATTCGACTTCGGTTGGTTCAGTCATTAAAGCCTCTGAAACAAGTTCCGGCCATTTTGTCGTCGGCGGATGGACCCCATAATCTAACATCCGTTTTGCCACATCAGCGGCATCCCGATCTCCAGCTGTAGCAACGAATTCGTGATGAAATGGCTCATATGGGATATCAAAATCAATTTGGCTGGCTAAGTAGTTTGCATTCAGGACAGCTTTTTCACTAACATCAGCTAGTCCCTCATTGCCGAGACGCGATATATACGCATAGGCTTTTATAAGAACTAACCAGTTTCCATGAAAACCATGGACTTTACCAATCGAATTCTGTGGAGTTACGAGTTCATAGGTGTCGTTTAGCTTGCGAACATGGGGCTTCGGTAAGAATGATGTCAGTGATTCCCCAACACCGACTGGTCCTGCTCCAGGACCGCCACCCCCGTGCGGTGTTGCAAATGTTTTATGGACATTATAATGCATGATGTCAAACCCCATATCGCCAGGACGAGCTTGACCAAGTAATGCGTTGAGATTTGCTCCATCATAATAGAGTAATCCTCCAACATTATGGACCATATCTGCAATCGTCGAAATATCTCGTTCAAATAACCCCAACGTGTTTGGATTGGTCAACATTAGAGCAGCCGTATTTTCACTCAAAGCAGCATCCAAGGCATCCACATCAACACGTCCATCGTCCCCACTTGGCAACTCAACAACATTATACCCTCCCATAGCAGCACTCGCAAAATTTGTGCCATGGGCAGCATCAGGAATAACGACCTCATCCCGATGATCTTCACCGTTTGTAGCATGATACGCGTCGGCAATCCGTATCCCAACGAACTCACCGGAAGCTCCTGCTGGCGGTTGTAATGAAACCATATCCATCCCCCCGATTTCTGCCAACCATCTTTGAAGGGTATGCATGATGGCTAACGTTCCCTGAGCATGATCTGTCGGTCGATCAGGATGAATTAACGAACGAGGATTGAGTGCAAGGTCCTCAATGAATTTTGGATTATATTTCATCGTGCATGAGCCAAGGGGATACACACCACTATCTACCCCCCAGTTCATCTGGGAAAGGCGAGTATAATGTTTTGCGATTTCAGGTTCATCTAAATCAGGAAGCGTCAATGTGTCCCGCGTGAGTTCTTCTGGTAAAGGGCTATCAATCTCTTTTTCTTTCATCCCTTTTTCACTCAATAAGGGTTCGAACTTCTCATCATCCGGACGTTCATACCGAGCCTGATCATAGTTTTGCATTACTAAACCACCTCCTCCAAGGAAGAAACAAATTCATCGATATGTTGTTCAGTAACGTCGGTGATACATATTTGAATCTCATGTTCGCCTACCTGATGGACGGCAAATCCTGATTCTAAGAGGGTAGAAACAACCTCCTGGGCTGGCTGTTCGACCTGCGCGACGAATTCCCTGAAATGCGATCGATCATGGGCCGGTGCGGTAATACCATCAAAATCATTAATTCTGGATGCCACTTGGTCTGGAAGACGAACACAGGTATTTGCTAGTTCGATCAATCCATCAGGGCCAAGCCACGCTGCGTGAATAGCGGTTCGCAGTGCTACCCACGCTTGATTGGTACATATATTACTTGTCGCCCGCTCACGTCGGATATGTTGTTCTCGTGTCTGTAGAGTTAACGTAAATGAGCGTCGATCTTGGGTATCGGAGCTTACGCCGACAAGTCTGCCAGGTAATTGTCGAAGAAAATCATCTCGGGTGACAAATAATCCCAGCCCTGTCCCATAACTCTGAGGTAATCCAAGCACGGATGCATCACCTATTACTATATCAGCACCAACGGAGGCGGGTTCTTCAAGAATCGCTAAGGCAATTGGGTCGGATCCAAGACAAAATAACGCATTGTTATCTTCAGCAATAGAGCCGACTGCATCCAGGTGTTCTTCGATTGTTCCACGGGAAGTCGGTGTTTCGGCATAAATCATAAGAACATCGTCACCCACTTGATCAGCTAACAATTGAGGATCGACATTTGCATCACGAGTCGGATATTCCTGGAGGGTGATCTCCGTTCCTTTGATATAACTTCGGAGAACTGCCTTGCGTTCCTCTCGGATAATATCGGGGACAAGAATGCAATCACCACTTGCTTGGTTAACGCGGGCCGACAATAATCCGGCTTCGCCTAAGGCAGTTGCTGCATCATACATAGAACAATTCGCAATTTCTAATCCCGTTAATTCAACTAACAGCGACTGATATTCAAACAACGCCTGAAGAAAACCTTGGGCTATTTCTGGCTGGTATTGGGTATACGATGTTAAGAATTCCGAACGCTGTGAAAGTGAGTCAACCACCGATGGTATATAATGGTCATAGTGACCGCGGCCGAGCAATTCGGTTAAATCAGAATTACGAGAGAGCAACTGACGTGTCTCAGTTTTTACTGTCTGTTCCGATTTCGCATCGATAGTAAATTCACCCGAATATCGGAGATCTTGGGGTATATCAAATAATTCGTCGATTTCGTCCAAACCGATACTCGCAAGCATTTCATTGACATCAGACTCAGTGTGGGGAGCGTATGGGCTTGTCATTACAGGTTATTCAATTTGATTTCCGTATTCATCTGCAGATAATAACTCTTCAAATTCTGATTCATCAGCTATTTCTACTTTGAGCATCCAACCGCCTTGATAAGGCTCCTCGTTTACAAGTTCAGGTGTATCCTGCAAATCGGTATTCTTCTCGATGACTTCACCACTCACGGGGGCATATAAATCCGAGACAGCCTTGATACTTTCAACAATTCCAAATGAATTACCTTGAGAGATTGTGTCCCCGATATCCGGTAGTTCAACATACACTATATCACCGAGTTCGTCCTGGGCGAAGTCAGAAATCCCGATCGTCCCTGTACTGTTTTCCACACGTACCCATTCATGCGTATCAAGATATTGTAGTTCGTTCGGTATTTCAAAACTCATAGTTAATATCCCTCTAAAAACGGCGGAATTACAATTTTTGCCTTTTTGCGTTCACCACGAATTGTAATACCGACGTGTTGTCCTTCTTCTGCGTATTCAGTCGGTACATACCCTAATCCAATCGGTTCATCCAAAGTTGGACTCATTGTGCCACTTGTAATACTACCGATTATATGGTTTTCCTCATTAATTATTTCATATCCATTGCGCGGAATGCCGCGATCGATTAACTTTACACCAACGAATTTTTCTTCAGGGCCCTCGGCGGCAACTTGTTCAAGTGTATCCCGCCCGACAAATTCCGTGTCTAATTTGACAGTAAATCCGACCCGTGCTTCGTAAGGATTCCGCGGATTCGATTGCGAATCGAAATCCTGACCTGAGAGTAGGTATCCCATTTCAATTCGAAGCGTATCCCGAGCACCGAGACCACATGCTTGACACTCATTAAATTCTTGCCATACCGATTCAGCATCGCCCCATGGAACTAATATTTCATACCCATCTTCACCTGTGTAGCCCGTCCGAGAAATCCAACACTCCGTGTCATTGATTGCTTCATATTTACCTTCGAATTTCGACAAATCTGTGACTGAATTCTCGGTCGCTGAAGTAACAACCTGTGTGGCCTCAGGACCCTGAATTGCGAACAGTGCTGAAGAATCGGTCACATTGCGTACTGTTGCGTCTAAATCCCATTGATCCCGATGCGAAATCCATCGGGAATAAATCTCTTCATCATTCCCTGCGTTTGGCACAAAGAGATACGTTACATCAGCAGATTCCGGGAGGTGATAAATCACAGTATCATCAATAATGTTCCCATCTTCGTCAGGTATCATTGAATATTGAGCATCACCCGGATCCAACGCAGTTACGTCATTTGTCGTCAATCGTTGCATCAACGACGTGGCGTCAGGTCCAAGAACTTCAATTTCACCCATATGTGAGACATCAAATTTACCAACAGTTTCACGCACGGCAGTATGCTCGCTTTGAATCGAATCAAATTCAACCGGCATATCCCAGCCATTGAATTCAGTAAATTTCGCTCCTTGCTCCTCGTGATAGTCACGCAACGGTGGCGTCCGTATGGCCATATTGATACCTTACACCGCTTAAAGTAATGTTTTTGTATATACCCCAGGGTTGCCTTTTCAGCAGGATATTTTCCACTGTGAATAATCGCCGATGAGTAACAGCCCAGAAACCAACCCGTCAAGGGTGGATGGAAGTGCCGGCTTGAGGCAATAATTAGGAACAATGTCTTTTTTCCACGTTCCGTCCCTGTAGTTGAAATAATGACGGACTACGAAGGACCGATATTAGACAACCATCTTCATATTGACCCAGATCAGGGAAAAGGATTGGAAGCAGTAAAAGAGTTTGCTCGGGCGGGGGGCACTCATCTGTTAATTGTAAACAAGCCATCCTGGCATCTTGGTATAGAAGTCGACTCAAAGGCTGATTTTCGGCCGGTATTTGAAAAGACAATTGATATTGCAAACACGGCAAGTGATCATCTCCAAGGAAAAGCGTGGCCTATTCTTGGCGTCCATCCAAGTTTAATCTCACATTTAGTTGATGAGCGGAAAATGGAACCTGAGGAGGCCGCAGAACTTATGCAATCAGGGATCACAGCGGCAAGTGATTATATCGACTCCGATGATGCCCTCGCACTCAAATCAGGTCGGCCTCATTATGACGTTACTGATACAATATGGACGCTATCGAATGAAGTGTTACAACATACATTACGGAAGGCTAAAGAAGTCGATTGTCCCGTGCAATTGCATACTGAATCGAGTAAAGATTTGACTGAAATAGCTAATTGGGCCACCGAGATTGGACTCTCCCCACAACGGGTAGTCAAACATTATGCATACGGAGAGTTAGCTGGTTTGACACCTAGTGTTATGAGTGAAAAAGACCGTCTCCGAACCGCAGCTAAGCATTCAAATCCGTTTTTGATGGAAACGGATTTCGTCGATGATCCCGATCGGCCTGGAGCTGTATTAGGTCCGAAAACCGTACCGCGTCGAGTAAGATGGTTGGCCGAACAAGGCCATATAAATGCGATACGGCGGGCCCATATTGATACTCCACGTTCCG
>JBDGRB010000174.1:0-12161 GCA_042218485.1 Halobacteriaceae archaeon
TCAGTAACAATACAGCCAACCACCGAAGCATATTATGCATTCGTATCTCGTAGCTATAATATTTTGGCACTCAGACACGAACATCCGTCGACCAGGCACTAGTGTGGTCGGAAAATTCGACGCTAATATCTCAAGACCTCAAATTTTATATGTGTTTCCTATAGTAGAGGCTAATCTCAAATAACATATCATAATATTCCCTTGTCAACCTGGCAGGGAATACTCATGTGGAATCCCTGATATTTATTGTTGTTAATAAAATAACGTAATGATATGGCTGATTTGGGTGATTTGGGATTGTCGGAATACGAGGTTTCTGCATATACGACGTTATTAAATATTGGCCCGGCAACTGCTCAAGAAATATCAGATGAAAGTGGTATACCGATGGGACGTATTTATGATGTGCTGAATACATTAGAGCAAAGGGATATCATTCGTTCTCAGGACTCAAGTCGACCACAACAATATATGGCCTTGGATCCGGATACTGCCATTGATAATTTACTGGAACAACGAAAACAGGATCTTCAGACTCAATTAGAACAATACGAAGCAACTGCCGAACACCTCAAAAACGAATTAGATCGAAATGATATTTCCGGCCAACGGTTTTGGACTACAGCGATCGGTGTCGAAGAAATAGTGGACTTATATACCAATCGTATTGGTAATGCCATCGACAGGGTATCCGTTACAGCAAGTGCTCCACTAATTGGGTATGATGTGGAAACGTTGGTGGATGAATTATGGAATGATATCCAGGAATCGGTCAGTAATGGCGTACAATGGCGGATTTTGATGACTCGAGAGATGAAAAAACAATTTCCAAATCACCTGATCCAAGACCAAAACGAGACAGCCAATTTAAGCTTCCGTCAAATACATCATGAGGCAGTCAGTTTCACAATAATCGATGGATTCGAAGTATGTATCGAAATTCCCAATCCTATCAATCAAGATAAGGCATTTGGAATGATTAGTATGCAAGATCCCGTATTTGTTAGTGATCTTCAAGAGAAATTTTCCGAACAGTGGGAAAATGCTGCACCAATTAATCTTTAATCTCGTCTCGAAGTGTTCCTAGTTCCGCGACACGCTCTGCCTGAGCGTTATGTTGGTGAATCGATTCTTCATTTTTTTGCATCATTGTGATGACCGCATCGTCAGGAAGATGATCGAACGTATCGACGACATCTTCAGCAAGTGACCGAACACAATCCTCGACAAACTTCGCATTCATATGGGCCCGGTGTGTCATCGCATCTTCATCAGATCGCTTTGCTAAGTTGTATATTTTTGCACTCATCGCATCTCGAGCGACAGCAATCACATTCTCAAGATCAACTTCCGGTCTCCCAGCTGTCTCTATAGTGAGTGTCGTATGCCCTCGTTGAGCGTGACCGGCTTGCGGAACTGTTTGTAAAAAGTCTTCTACTTCATCAGCATCTAATCCTAACTGCGTTAATTTTTCTTCGGCGCGAGAATTCATCATTTCTTGAGAACATGGACAGACTGTAATGCCCGTTACTCGAGCGCCGATTTCTTCCCGTGTTTCACGTCCCTCCTCGGCACTTGCACTTGCTAAAATATCTACCGTGCCTTGAGTTTGCTGGTTCGAAGTGGGCGTTTTATCTTTGATCATATACTCCGCCTCCATTTCTACACGAGTTTCGGTCGTATAGTCATGTTTCTCCAATAAACGATCAGCAACATCTCCACACACGTCCACAACACGGTACGCTGGTGTACTCACTGCTTCTTCTATCGTTTCATTAATCACTTCCATATTTCGACTCATATCGATCCCCTTTCGTTGGCGTGGTAGATCTACGAACACGTCAAACTCTGCCATAAGAATAATTGGTCGGTCGTTAGGTCGGGCGATCTTAACTAATTTCTCCACATCTGTTACCCCAACTTGATTCAGCCCAACCTGTACATCCGGTACTGATGCTTGGATATCCGGCAGCTGCTGTTTCATTATGCACCTCTAATCGATACAAGAGGTTAAGACGTTTCCATTCGGCAAAAAGAGCCCTTCTTTGGAAATATGCAACATACAAATAGCTGTATCCTTGACAATCATCTCCCCGTGAATGGGGAGGGTTGGTTCGATATATGTTATTCAAGTTTTTTTAGTGATTGAAAGAAATCGCCTTCTGGTCCTGCAATATGCACCGATGTGTCCGCTTTGATAACCTCAATTTCAGTCGGCGGCGAAACACGTCGCTGGACATTTCCATCTCCGATTACTACCCCTTCTGAACAATCCTCTATATACACAGAAATCGTATTTGAATTGTGCACAACAAGAGGGGGCATTGGATTTTGTGCACACATATCATTTATAACAATTTGATCTGTCCCAGGTCGAACTAATGGTCCTCCTTCGCTTAAATTGTACGCAGAGCTCCCTGTTGGTGTTGCTACTAATATTCCATCTGCATATCCTCCTGTATATAGTGATCCATCGATGCGAACTTCGAACCCAATATTAAAACCTGCCCCACGTTGGGGCCCTTGAATGACAATTTCATTTATAACTGGCGTAAGATCCCATTCATTACCGATAGCTTGGATCCGGGGAATCGTATGTACTGGAATGTCTCCCGTCTCTAAAAATTCGGTGACAATTTCTTCTGTCGTCTCAATCGCTTCTTCCGGAGGAACCGTATTTAGAAATCCTACTTCCCCAAGATTAACTCCCATGATGGGGGTTGCCCCAATATGCCGCGCAGCGTAGAGAAACGTTCCATCTCCACCAATACAGATAACGAGATCACAATCATCGAACGAATCAATCTCCACACCTGATTTATCAACTACATTGGCCGTCGTCGTATCAAACCATATTTCTAGGTCTTTATGTGACAGAGCTTGCTCGATGTCCGCTGCCAAATATGCGGCCTGATGGTTCCCCTTCTGGGCGACAAGGCCCACTCGCATATCATATTATCTTGAGTTAGTGAATAAAAATCCAGTCTTTTGACTACAGAAATTATTTTGCTCGGGAAACAAAGGTACAAGTACATACCAATCGTATGCAAACAATCGATGCAGGAGGCTCGAAGGCCGATGAATGATGAAGATACCCCATTCGAGGGCGACGAGAGCCAATCACAACAGACTAATGATGAAGAATCTGACGTCACTGGTGGAGAAGATGGCGAACTCTTTGACGAAGATTTTTCAAATGAGCTTCAGGAAGCAGGCGAAGAAATAACCGATGTGGAATCTTCCACAGAAGAGTTCGAAGAAGAATATCATGATGATATCGCCCGAATTGATCTTGGCATAGACGGATTAGATGAGATGATACAAGGTGGTGTGCCAAAACGAAGCTTACTCACCACAATTGGAGGAGCAGGTACGGGGAAAACGACATTTGGTTTACAATTTCTCCATAAAGGGATCAACGAAGGAAAACGAGGAGTTTTTATCACACTCGAAGAGAGTCGGGATCGTATTATTCAGACAGCGAACACGAGTGGATGGGACTTTAGCCAGGCAATTCAAAATGACAATCTTGCAGTCATTGAGATCGACCCAATCGAGATGGCAAATAGTTTACAAAGTATTAGAAATGAATTACCTGGATTAATTAGGGAGTTCAACGCTGATCGACTTGTCCTCGATTCGGTCTCGCTATTAGAAATGATGTATGACGATCAGGGAGCACGTCGAACGGAAATTTATGACTTTACCGAGAGCCTCAAACAGGCCGGAGTAACGACATTACTCACGAGTGAAGCAAGCGAAAATAATCCATACGCATCACGTCATGGGATTATTGAATATCTTACTGATGGGGTCTTCATTTTACAATATGTGCGGCCTGAAGACTTCCGCGAGACGCGGTTAGCTATAGAAGTTCAGAAAATACGAAACTCGAATCATTCCAGAGCAACCAAACCGTATGAAATCACGAATCAAGGAATAAACGTTTATCAACAAGCAACTATATTTTAAATCAGTAAAATTCCTTTACCGGACTATCGTAACTGGAACGGGTGACCGGCGGGCGACTTTTTCGGCCACACTGCCGAGTAGAATGCGAGTGACGCCAGAGCGTCCATGGCTGCCCATAACTATCTGATCGATATCATTATCTTCGACATAATCGAGAATCGAGCGAGCCGGGCGACCAAGTTCGATCTCGGTTTGGAGTTCAATATCGGTATCCTGACTTTTTTCGCGTGCTTGGTCGAAAAGACTCTCCGCCTCTTCTTTGGATTGTTCATACCACTCTTCAGAATATCCTGGCACTGTTGCTTGGGCGCTATAGCCTGCCTCTATAGGATCAATTACGTGAAGAAGCGTGACGGTGATCCCGTCATATTCTTGAAGGACATATTCGAATGCTTCTTCTGCTTGAGGTGATCCATCCAACGGAACAAGAATATGTTTTGACATACCTGATATTTTACAGGAACTACCAAAAAAGGTGTTGGCCCCGTTCCCTCAGGTCATATTTCACTATTAGAAAGTCGAAGAGTAATTAGGAAGGCTAGCGAAACAATTAGATATGGAGGTTGCGCTGGTAATTCTTGATGGATGGGGTCTAGGAAATCATAACCGCCTGAATGCAATCGCTGCAGCTGATACATCAACCTTCGAGAGATGCAAACAAAACGGGGCAGTTGGACAACTACGAGCCCATGGTCGAAGCGTAGGGTTGCCTTCCGGTCAAATGGGTAATAGTGAGGTGGGCCATCTTACGATCGGCGCTGGTCGCGTTGTTAAGCAGGCATACACGCGGATCAATGAAGCCATTGAGGCAAATACCTTGGCTGAAAAACCAGCCATACAAGAGGTGCTGGAATTTGTCAAGGAGCATGATAGCCGTCTTCATTTACTCGGATTAGCCAGTGATGGTGGCGTTCATGCTGACCATCGGCATCTGCATGCCTTGATTGAAATCGCAAATACGCATGATATCGATGCGGTTACGCATGCATTTACCGATGGCAGGGATACGCGTCCAAAGGCAAGTAAAGAGTTTGTTCAGCAATTACAAACTGTCATTAAGGAAACTGGAACTGGTAATGTTGGTACTATTTCAGGACGATATTTTGCCATGGATCGCGATCAGAATTGGGGACGTACTCATCGGGTTTATGAAGCCATTGTCAATCGGAATGCGGAACATAAATCTGCAGATCCAATCGAAGCCATAACGTCAGCATACGAGCGAGGTGAAACGGATGAGTTTATCCAACCGACACTAATTGACGAAGCTCCCACGTTGGAAGATGGCGATGGTGTGTTATTTTGTAATTTTCGAGCAGATCGGGCAAGGCAACTCACCAGAATGATGGCCGATATTAATCCTGAATGGAGTTACTCAACTCACCCACCCCAAATGAAATTTGTAACGATGACTGAATATGATAGGGAATTTGATCTCCCCGTTGTATTTCCACCAAACGAGCCTACAGACCCCATCGGAAAGGTCATTGCGTCCAACAATTTATCTCAATTCCGGATTGCTGAGTCTGAAAAGTATGCTCACGTCACGTATTTTCTTAATGGCGGCCGTGAAATAAAATTTCCTGGCGAAATGCGAACGATCATTCATAGTCCAGATGTTGCAACGTATGATTTAAAACCAGAAATGAGCGCTCCGAAAGTTACTGATGTTGCCATAGAGACGATCCGATCGGAGGATCCTGATGTAATGATACTCAATTATGCGAATCCGGATATGATCGGTCATACCGGCAATTACAAAGCGGCCATCGAAGCGATTGAAGCTGTTGATGATCAGTTGAACCGACTGGTACCTGTAATACAAGAGTATGGAGCTCACTCCATTATTACAGCAGATCACGGAAATGCTGAAGATATGGGAACTGTCGATGATCCACACACGGCACATACATATAATCCAGTTCCGATCATATATCTGGATCCAGAGGGGAAAGCAAATGATAAGAATATACGCTCAAAAGGAACATTATCCGACATCGCACCAACATTGCTCAGGTTATTGAATATCGATAAACCAGATGTTATGACAGGACAAAACCTCTTGGTCGACAAAGACTCAAAAACCCATTCCCTATAAGAAATAGATGGGTACGTTATCAATATGAATTATCGGGGAATTCTCGACGATCAAATTCCGATATACTTGTTCTTCTATTAGATTTCGTCATTAGCCTCTTGAGATAAGTTAGGAATCGCTATATACGATATTGCCATCGACTATAGTATAATCAACTGAAATGCCATCGATAGAGGCTTGATTTTCCCATGGCGAAGCCTCTAAGACGACTATATCCCCTAATTTTCCTTCTTCAATGGTCCCTAATCGATCTTCATCAAATCCTGCATATGCTGATCCATATGTATATGCCCTGATCGCTTCTGTGACGGAAATTTGTTGTTCAGGGGCAGGTGCATTGACGGCCCACTGAATGCCCAACAGCGGATCCATGGGCATACAATCACTACCAAATGCTAACTGGACTTCCTCGCTTAGATATTTTGAAAACCGGTTTGACTGGCGACGGCGATCCGCTCCGATCCGCTGTTCATATAGCCCATTTTCCGTTGCCCATTTCAGAAAATTCGGCTGCATCGAGGCGATAATATTATGCTTTTTCATTTGCTGGATGTGCTTATCAGAAGCCATTTCAGCATGTTCAATCCGGTGTCGTAATGGCTTATTCGATGCCTTGTTGGCGTAGGTGTCCACTACTAAATCCACAGCTGCATCACCAATCGCATGCGTTGTCATCTGTAGTTCATTCTCGATAACGTCATCGACTAATTGACGATAGTTTTCTGGGTTTATTACCCACTGACCGGTTCCTGTGGTATCTTCATAGGGTTTCGTTAATTTTGCTGTTTGACCACCTAAGCTCCCATCAGTAAATGATTTGATCCCACCCATTTGGAGAAATTCACTACCGTGATTTGTTCGAAGGCCTAATTCCTCAACTGCATCGAGGTGATCGCTCCAGTAATTAAGTCGGACGCGCAGTGATAATTGGTCATTCAGTTCCATTTCTCGATATACCTGTGGAGCATGGGAATGGCGGACCATGTCGTGGACACCGACTATCCCCTGTGAATGAGCATGTGATTGAGCAGCAGATAATAATTCCCGTGTTTGCTCGACATCTGGAGATATTTCATCACGAATGACTGATACGGCATCCTCCACGATAATCCCAGTTGGTTCACTGTCTACCACTCGTACATTTTCGTTGTCCATTTCCTCTTGATACTTTTCTAAAACGATACTATTGACCGCTGCAGTGTGACCATCTTCGCGAAATGCTACCACTGGCTTTGATGTACTCACATTATCTAAATCTTCTTTCGTTGGATACTGTTGCTGTTTCCACTGACTTTCATCAAATCCATACCCAATAATCCAATCATTTGATGATGTATATTCTTGGAGTTGCTCTAGACATTCGGATAATGACGACACGTTACGTAAATCAGCATGAATGATATATTTCCCAACCGATGTCATATGCGTGTGGGCATCAATAAATCCTGGAAGTACAGGACGGCCATCGAGATCGATAACTGTCGTATTGATATCCTCAAGAAATTGGATTTCATAATCTGAAGAGACTCGGATTATTGTTCCATCTTTAATCGCAACTGCTTCCCTCTCTTTGTCAGGCTGGGTTAAGGTATGTATTTCCCCGTTCTGTAAAATAAGATCGGCCGCTGTTGACATGGTTAACAATTTCTCGACTTGATGTCTTCATTGTTACTGTTGATACCAAGTATTTATCGAACGGTAATGTGAAAATCCAGGGCTTCTGTCGTGGGCAGCTCGATTCCAGCAGTAATCCGATAACATAATTATTAGGCATTGTCTTCCCATTGAGTAGTGTATGACCGATCCCGAGCAATTGATCACAAGAATCCAAGAAGGTGATCTCAAACTGTACGAACTCGAGGAGGAATACGATGCGGATGTTGCAACAATGGCCCGTCGGAAATTTATAGCCTCAGCAACCGATACTGATTTTTCGACGATTGAAGATTACAGTTTTCCTGCCAATCAGGCGAGTGCAAATATTGAGAATATGATTGGGGCAACCCAAGTCCCCATTGGTGTCGCTGGGCCGCTTTGTATTCAGAGTGGCAATTCAGTTACAGAATATTATTTACCGCTTGCTACGACTGAAGGTGCACTTGTTGCAAGTGTTAACCGAGGGTGTGCAATCATCGATCAGGCCGGCGGTGTTTCAGCAACTGTATTTAAAAATGGCATGACTCGTGCTCCTGTCTTTCGAGTCAAAAATGTTATTGAAGCGAAAGCAGTCGTGGATTGGATTGAAGACAATTATCAAAAATTGCAGCAAGCTGCCGAATCAACAACAAACCATGGCGAACTCACTGATATTTCTCCGTATATAGTAGGTGATTCTGTCTTTGTGCGATTTATTTATGATACGAAGGATGCGATGGGCATGAATATGGCAACGATAGCAACAGAGAAAGCGGCTGAAATCATTGAAACAGAAACATCTGCATCGTTAGTTGCTCTTTCGGGCAACTTATGTAGCGATAAAAAGCCGGCCGCAATAAATGCAATCGAGGGCCGAGGTCGCACTGTCGCGGCAGATATAACGATTCCACGGTCGGTTATTCAGAATCGATTCGACACGGATCCCGAAGCTATTGTTGAAATTAATACCAGAAAAAATCTTCTTGGAAGTGCCAAGGCAGGGAGCATTGGATTCAATGCCCAAACCGCAAACATCGTCGCTGCTATGTTTTTGGCAACTGGCCAAGATATTGCACAGGTCGTTGAAGGAAGCAATGGAATCGCTTCAATGGAAACACGAAATGGAGATCTGTATGCTAGCATTACGATCGCAAGCCTTGAGGTGGGAACAATCGGTGGCGGAACCACATTACCAACTCAAAGTGAAGCACTTAATCTAATAGGTATTCAGGGTGGTGGTGATCCACCAGGTCAAAATGCCGATATACTTGCGAAAACTATTGCAGGCGGCGCCTTGGCGGGCGAATTGTCATTACTTGGCGCATTGGCATCAAATAATCTTGCCAGTGCCCATGAAAAATTAGGGAGATAACCAAACATTCTCACGGCTCCACTCCATGCGGTGGTTTCACTATTATTCGTTTTTAATTCGTGAAAAGGTCGTCCCTTTTCGGATTAAGACGATTCCGCCAAGAAATACCAATCCGAGTCCAATATATAATAGCCCATACGTTGTTTCGAATATTGGTGAAATAAGGATCAGTGCCCATCCAATTGAGGCAACAAATTGCGCTACAGCGGCGATTTGCTGGCGTTGCACGTAATAAAGTAGTGACCCAAGAATAAACCCAAGGACGAACAATGCGCCGCCGAGCACATAGAAGTTTATCGTTATTCCTCCTAACGAGTAACCATCCGAGACAAAACTGATACCAATAAATAATCCTCCGATAACTAATGATAACCCCATCAGTCGAATTAACCAAAGAACATGGCGTCGTGTTATTTGCATATGGACATTCTTCTAGGCCATATAGAAATATCATACGGTGATACGAAATTACTACAGAATCCGATATATCGAATTTTGTTTTGCTATGATGCCCTCCTGCCGCATTTTCTCTAACGTTGATCGAGAGAATTCCTCTGAAACTCCATGCGAAACTGCATACTGGATAATCGATTCTGTCGTGGGCTCATCTAATGTATCGATTGCTTGTTTTATAATCTCCTCTCGGGATTGATGTAATGACTCGTTCCGATCCATTGATACATCGTCCACATCAATTCCCTTAGCGTTGAGATATTCTGTATCGTCGATGCCTGCGTCTGCCAACTGTTCTTCTAATTCACTAAATCCATCGAGATTTGCGAAGGCATCGGCATGACCTTGTCGCTTTGCCAACATCGCTGATCGTAGCTCAATAGCCTCGTCTTTGTTTTCAGTCGTGATGAATTTCTTTAGTTTATCTACTTGATGTTGGTGTCCGCATTGTGGGCATTTTGTCGATTGTATATCCAATGAAATAACCCATAATGCGGAACATTCTCGACAGCCAACAACGGCAAACATAATTAATCGTTATGGTAAAACCCTCACGTATTCCGTCAGTCGAATTGAATTGTTCCCCACTCACCTTGATAAAACGTGAGGGGTCGGTTGTTTGGATTCAATACATCGCCTGCCTCAATCGCACCAATATAAATCGTATGATCACCGGCGGGGTGCGATCCGGATAGCGAGCAATCTAGGTAGGCGAGTGACTCGGTAAATATAGGGCTCCCTGTTTCCTTTGTTGTCGTTTGTTTTGCTTCAAACGGACTTTCCTCGAGGGTTTGTATATTTGCGAAATGTTCACCTAAATCCTGTTGATCAGCAGTCAAAATATTGACAGCAAAGCCCGTGATATCGCTTTCCAACAACTCATAACTTTCCGTTTCATGATCGATACAAATTAAACATAAGGGAGGGGAGAGTGACACACTTGCGAATGCATTGACAGTAATGCCATGGTAGGGATCACTTGGATAGGTTACAACTGTAACCCCAGTGGCGAATTGTCCCATAACTGCCCGAAATTGCTCGTTATTGATAGGCATATTTTGATGAATATATGGACTTTCGCTACGCGAAGTCCTCGATTTTCTCTACAACAGCATCGGCAAATTCGCTCGTGGCTAATTTTTCTCCTCCTTCTATCTGTCGATGAAGATCATATGTCACTTGTCCATCTGCGATGGTATGTTCTAATGCATCGTATATTAATTCAGCAGCGTCCTCCCATCCCATGTATTCGAACATAATTCGTCCAGAGAGAATCATCGCTGTTGGATTGACCTTATCTTGGCCGGCATATTTCGGTGCGCTCCCGTGAACCGGTTCAGCTAATATTCTTCCATCCCCGATATTTGCGCCAGGCGCGATTCCCAACCCACCAATCTGGGCGCCACAAGCATCAGAAATATAATCACCATTGAGATTCGGCATCGCTAGTACATCATACTCGGTTGTTCTGGTTAGAATCTGTTGGAGCATATTGTCAGCGATACGGTCATTTACAACGACTGTATCTTCCGGAAGCTCGCCATCACGCTCTTCCCACAGTGTATCTTCGGTGATAACATCATCACCATATTCTTCTTCGGCGACCTCATAGCCCCAATCTCTGAACGCCCCTTCAGTATATTTCATGATATTGCCCTTGTGGACCAGCGTGACCGAATCACGGCCATTATTGAGGGCATAGTCGATTGCTTTGCGGACAAGGCGTTTAGTGCCAAACTCCGTGATAGGCTTTATACCGATACCGACAGGTCCGTCATGAATTGAATCATCGAATCCCATTTGATCCTCAACAAAATCCCTCACTTTTTCTACATCATCAGTTTCTGCCTCCCATTCGATACCTGCATAGACATCTTCGGTATTTTCTCGAAACGTGACCATATCCATTTGTTCGGGTTTTTTAACTGGTGATGGGACTCCCTCGATATGGAAAGTGGGTCGCATATTAGTATACAAGTCAAGTTTTTTCCGGAGAGCAACGTTCAAACTCCGAAAACCAGCGCCGACCGGTGTTGTTAATGGACCTTTGATCGCTACATGAAATTCTCTGATAGCCTTCACGGTATCATCTGGGAGATTTTCATCATATTTATCCCGAGCACTTTCTCCAGCATACACTCGCATCCAATTGATTGATCGCCCAGTTGCTTCAGCTGCTGCATCTAATACGGATTGCGTCGCCGGGGCTACATCGACGCCAATACCATCTCCATAAATGATCGGGATAATTGGATTGTTTGGAACTTCTAATTCGTCGTTATCGGCATCAAGCACTTCAATAGGTTCCCCGTCAGGAACATCTACTTGTTCATAATTCATAGTTATTCAAAGCCTCGGGGCTGATAATAATAAGCCCTGTCGTTTGTATATCAGAAATCTGATCAGGTCAAAATAGTGTGCTCTTCCAAATGAATTCAGATTTTATATCACCCACCTCGGTCTGAAGCCGAGGTTTGTCGGTGAACTCGCGGTCTATCCACTAGACTGTGGAAGGCGAGTAGTCGCCGTTCCCGTTCACGGTTCCCGACTGCAGGGCAAGGTGATGGGTTGCCCCACCAGCACCAGACGTGCGCCGGTTCTGGATGTATTTGTGTGCGATGTTTCGCGCCG
>JBDGRB010000223.1:0-12145 GCA_042218485.1 Halobacteriaceae archaeon
CCATTCGGTCCGTATCCAACGGAACTTCAGGAGACATATCCCTTGACAGCAGAAATACCACAATCGATGGATCCATCTGGGTATAAAGCAGCTGCGAAAGGGGTTTTGCGAGTGGTAAATAATAGTGATGTATCTACTTTCCATCTCGCTCACAAAGATTGGCCCCAAGAAGCTATTGCGTTGCTTCCAGATGCTGTCATGACATATGATCTTCATTCAAAAGACGATCGGATGACATTGGAGGAATACAATGACTGAGTATTTCGAGGTAATCGAGCGAGATGGACCTGCGAGACTTGCTGAACTCCGACTGACCCAACCGATAACCACGCCGACTATCGTTGATGATGTCATTTCCGATGCAGGGAGTTTGTGGCTTGAAGACCGCGACCTACCCGAGGGAGACGAGTCTCAAATTACGATTCTCCCACATCGAGGGTTTCCTCGAGGAACGGATCCGGAGGTACAAACTGCATTTGCACCCGATTATCCCGCGGTCGATTATCCAAATGGTGTGGTCATTTCTGAAGCCACTGCTGAAGATTATGGCGCTGATGTATATGTGCTGTCGGGTGTTCCTGCTCTCATCGGACATGCGAGTGCCTTTGTGGATACGGTTATTTCGGTTCGTCAAACTATTCCTGATGATGCTGGCCTCCTGTTTTCTGGCGTTGCTACTCCCCAAAACCTCGCATTGCTAGTCTATGCAGGGGTTGATCTCGTCGATACTGATCAAGCAGTTGTCGCTGGTACCCAGGGAAGATATCTCCTTCCAGACGGTTCATATCAGCTCACTGATCTCGATGTTCTGCCCTGCCCGTGCCCTGTTTGCGAGAAACAGGTTGAGAACTTTGATCGTGAAGATTGTGTTGATCATAATGTAAATACCCTGCAATCGGAGATACGTCGGATCCAGCACCGGATTCGGGTCGGACAAATCCGTGAATATGTTGAGGGCGTTGTTCGTCACGAACCGTGGTTAACCGCGGCGCTTCAAGAATTCGATCAGCAGTGGGGATATCTTGAAACGAGAACGCCTGTATTTCGAAATGCAGAAATTAAGAGTACCACGACTGATACGCTCCGTCGGGTTGAAATTCAACGATTTGCGGATCGCGTTACATCACGATACATTAACCGGTTTGATGATGTCCCGCTGGTATTAGTTCCATGTTCTGCGAAAAAACCATATAGTGAATCACAAAGTCATGGCCAATTTCACGACGCGATTCAATATCGCGGGCATATTGTTTCTATGTCATCACCGATTGGCGTCGTTCCTCGAGAATTGGAATTAACGTATCCAGCGCAACATTATGATTCTGCCGTGACGGGTGACTGGAGTCAAACAGAAATCGAATTCGTTGCGTCTGTATTAGAACGATATTTGGACCGGAATCAATATCCTCGAGTTATCGCACATGTCCCGCCAAATGGCTATGATGATATCTGTGAGAAAGTTGCTAATAGAATAAATGTATCATTTGACTACACTGTAACTGATCACCCAACTACCGATGAATCGCTTGCAACCCTTGCTGAAACGCTTGAGGATGAACGGCAGATATCCCTTCAAGAACGAAACAGAAAGACCCTCAAAGCAATAGCTGATTATCAATTTGGCGACCAAGCAGGTGATGCAATGTTTGATTCGCTTACTCTTCAGGGTCGATATCCAAAGCTTCAGGGACTGAATGCATCCGGAGAGCAACTCATCTCGCTTGTCCCCCAATATGGGTTACTGGCTCTAACACTCAAAGGGGCCCAGCGGTGGGATGATAGTTCGGTCACAACCAAACGAGTTACGATTGAGGATTTCGTCCCGCATGGGAGTGTATTGGCACCAGGTATTATTTCAGCCTCCGATGCGATTCGGGTGGGAGAAGAAGTAGTTATTGAGGGGCCCTCAGCGTTTGGTGTCGGTCGGGCGACAATGCCAGGACCTGCTATGGAATCTGCTTCTCGAGGTGTTGCTGTTGATGTTCGCCACGTTCGAGAACAATGAGTACATTGACCAAGCATGAAGCATCGACATGAGCCAACAGTCAGCCAGTCGTCTGAATCTGTTGACGAAAATGGATAATATTGGCCGTGGATCGTCTCCAGAGGGGGGAGGGTGCATCACATTTCCGCCACCTAAGTCAGCGAGGAAGTCGGGCAGTTCACGACGGGTGGAGGTGATAAGTCAGTGTTGTTATACATATTGATACACTACTATCATGCAATGAGTAAGCCATCACCGGAGGCATATGAGCAAGGTCGGGGAATGGATGCCCATAACGCTGTCATGCGGGAGATACGAAGTCAAAATGATACCCAGTATGATCCCACTGAACCAACACGAGTATGGATCGATGAAGATAATACACCAGGTGGGATCTATCAATCGTTAACGATCATCCTTAACACGGGCGGGTGTCGGTGGGCACGAGCAGGCGGTTGTACGATGTGTGGATATGTAGCTGAATCCGTCGAAGATGGAAAGGTTTCTCATGAGAATATCATGAGCCAGATAGATAAGGCACTCGAACATGAGACAGAAAATGCTGATGCTGCATCGCCCCTTATTAAAATATATACTTCAGGCTCGTTCTTTGATGAACGGGAAATCAGCCCGCAAACACGACAAGCCATCGCTGAAACATTCCGCGATCGTGAACGGATCGTCATCGAAAGCCTTCCAGATTTCGTGGATCCCGACAAAATTACTGATTTCACTTCTGCTGGCATAACAATTGATATAGCAATAGGGTTGGAAACGGCCTCCGATAGAATACGCCATGACTGTGTAAACAAATATTTCGATTTTGAGGATTTTGTCGATGCAGCAAAGACCGCGAATGAAGCAGGGGCCGGCATCAAAGCCTATCTACTCATGAAACCCCCGTTTTTGAGTGAATCTGAAGCAGTCAAAGATATGAAACAATCAGTTCGGCAATGTGCTCCCTATGCTCATACGGTTTCCATTAACCCATGTAACGTTCAACGACATACTATGGTGGATGAATTATACTTCAATGATGGCTATCGACCTCCTTGGCTGTGGAGTGTTTGTGATGTCCTCGCAGATACGGAAGATGTAGATGCGCTTGTAATTTCTGATCCGGTTGGACATGGCAGTGACAGAGGGCCGCATAATTGCACTGAGTGTGATGATCGAGTGCAAACGGCTATCAAGGATTTCGATTTACGACAAGATCCCACTGTCTTCAAAGAAGTTTCATGTATGTGTTATAAGACATGGAACGTTGTTATGGATCGTGAAACGAGTTATAATTTACCGCTCGCAGAATAGCTATGGTATCTCTCTGTCAGTAATAGGTCATAAATATGGGAGAATTTTTAGCCTATCCAACGGTTGAACGTAACGACCAACTACCGTTTGACAGTGGTCATATTTGGATCCACGAACTCGTCACCGGCGACTGGATTGAATTTCGATTATCCGAATCTGGATTGATTCATTATCAAAGCCAAAACAAGACGTTTACTCAAACCGACGTGCCACCGAAATTTATTGCCACAGTCAATTATATTGAAAATAATCTCCAGCGAGATGTGTTATATCAATCACTCGACCGGGTGAATACGATTTCGTTTCAGGGTATAGCGACGTATTCTAATGGCATTGATTACAACTGGAACAAACTACCGCCGTTTCTCGGTGTCGAAGTCATTGACCACATAGAACAGGAATATAAACCGCCAGCGCAGGTCCATCAGATATATGACGAAATTGGCCTTGCACCGTTAAATGTTATCACCCGTGAAGTACATCTCCGTGATTTTCATCCAGAACGATATTCCATGCCCCAATCAAACTGGTATGATGGGCCAGTATATGGTGTCCTGCTTCGAGATAAAGGTACCAAACGTGCTGTTCTTCATAATGAATCGATAGCAGCTCAAGAACGTGAAGCAACGACATCGACTACGGACCAGAAAGACCCTCTTTCTGAACAACAAATCAAACGATTTATTCAGGACCGACAGGTGGAAATGCAATCAGATCTGTCGACGGTTGCAGATACCCTTGTAGCAGGGATCATTCGGGAACATTATACCGAATATTTCACACAGTTACAGAAGGATGAGATTCCTGGGTTTCGATCGACTATCGTGCAAATGATACAAGAGATTAAAAATAATTAAAAATCACCCCAGTGAAGCCGGTGACTAACTACGATCAGTCGTCAGCTGCTATAGTTTCTTCCCCGTGTTTGATCTCCGTACCAAGGAGGTCGAGGAATTGCGCGATCCATTCTGGATGATCTGGCCATGCTTGGCCAGTGACTAAGTTTCGATCTGTCGTGACCTCATCAACCCATGAGCAACCAGCTGCTTCAACTTCCGGTTTTACGGCTGGATATGATGTCATCTCATAGCCATCGAGTACGCCCGCTGCCGCCAAAATTTGTGGTCCATGACAGAGTGCAGCGACTGGTTTGTCTTCGTCAAAGAAATGCCGAACGGTTTCAAGGACTTCGTCGTATTCGCGGAGATACTCCGGTGCTCGTCCACCAGGAACAACCAGTGCATCATATGTTGTCGGATCGATTTCATCGAATCCGTGCGTCAGCGTGAAATTATGCCCTCGCTCTTCGAGATAGGTTTGATCGCCTCGGAAGTCGTGAATTGCTGTTTTTATTGTATCACCTGCCTCTTTATCTGGACAGACGGCATGAACGTCATGTCCGACGGCCTGTAGTGCCTGAAAAGGAACCATGATTTCATAGTCTTCCCCGAAATCCCCCACGATCATTAAAATTTGCTTACCGGACATTGTTAATTTACCTCCATTTATTATTTTGATCCGAGAAGATATAAAGGTATATTATTTCATAATAAAAATACATTTAAAAATATAATTTATCAGATATTAATATTCACATCAAATCACATTAGTTGAATCTTAAAATAATAAATATTCCAAATAATCCTTTAATATAGATTATACTTTTATCAATATTAATTTAGCGGGGTGTAAGAGAAGCCCCCACCTTCAAGGAGCCTGCGAAGCAGGCGAGTCGGCAGGGGTAGTTCACAATAAGATTTCTAGTCGTCGAAAAACGGTAGATATTCAATTCTCCAGACAGAGCAGGCCAATGATTCAAAGGCTTGTCCCCGAAGCAGTGCACATTATTAATGGCTAATTTGTTGGCCTCTATGATCGACTCCGAGCTCTTCACTCTTCGTCTTGGTTATCCGATCGTAATGCCTTGGGTGTGTGGGCATCTTCTTTGAGACTTATCCACACGATTCCAATTGTGAATATAAACATTGCAACAAAGAAAACTACGGCATAGATTGTAACAATAGACACCATAAGAATTTCTTAAATAAATATATCAAGGCCCAGGTTTTCAATTCATCGAAATAAAACTTCCTCGCCTAACCATCAGATGTTCTTACTTTATATAGCATTTTTCTACCCAAATTTGGATATAGATTCCGTTGAAGTTATGCTGTTACCGTTATTCCCCACGTTTCCCGTGCCTCGCTTAACGTTTCTCCCACTTTTCTGCCCTTGTACCCAAATATTTCGTCATATCCAGTTTCCGACATTAATATTGGTGTGAATTCCTCATCTGCAATATACTCATTTTCAGGAGTTTTCGCATATATTGTTCCCTCTTCGATTGGTTGAAAGTTGTTTGCGAATAATTCGAAATCATCTTGATCAGATGGTTTTTCGACTACATCATATAATGTATAGTAATCTGGATCTCCTTGTTTGGGATCATCAGGGAGGGTATCGGTGAGGCGAAGAAATGCACGAACGAGTTTTGTTGCGTTTATCGTTGCATCCTTTGTGAGTTGGCGTCCTGTTTCAATACTGACTACTTTTTCACAGGATGTAAATGCACCATCGACAACAGGATCATGATTTATGACGTGATCTACAGGCAATTGTGAAGCTAGCGCTTGGGCCTCAAAATTTTCTTTCGAGACAAATGCAAATGGTTTTGCCGATGAGTGTGTTGAGTGGAGAGATAATACAGTACTTCCTTTGACTGCCTCCCGAAGGTTTGCGGCGAGACGTTTTTCGCGCATGTCAGCACTAGTATCGCCAGGAAATACTCGATTCATATCAACATCAAGTGATCGACGATGAGCAACAGCTGCAGGTGGATTAGCAACAATAAATTGTACCGGTCGTTCAAGCCCTGGTTCTGTGTCCAATACTCGTCTTATTGCTCGGATACCACTTGGTTCATCACCATGGATTCCACCGACAATTGAGAGTTCCGGTTGCCCGGAACCGATCACCGTCGTATCGATATCCACATCTTCGCCGAACATACTATATATTGTTCCTCCTTTCCCCAATGTTTTGGGGCCGTTCAAAATGTGGATACGACGGACGGTCAATTATAAAAAAAATCTTGTATATTGGTATGTTAATTAACTATTTAACTTTACAGAAGGTCTTTTATATTGCTCATTTTACCAATTCATATGAACCATCGATACATTGTTGGAGTGGGAGTATGTCTTCTCTTTGTGTTATTAGCTGGCTGTTCGTCACCGGCTGGATCCATTGACATGGCTCCTGTATCAAATCAGGAGTTAACAGATTTGGCGAGTCGAAGTATTGCAAACGATGAACACCGTTTTCCAGATAAGTCTTATATCCTCAATAATGCAATTCCGAATGGATCTGTAACAATTACAGGCACAAATCCACCAATTCGACGTGGATTACCATTTCATCATAACAATAGCTTCTATAACATTTCGTATACTGTTATTAATCAAACAACTGGCACAGCTGTGGATATAGAAATCGATTATAATGCGACGAATGTTTCTGGAACTACCATTGCATTCAAGGAATTACCTCCTGTCGATAAAGCGGTTATACGGGATTTATTCCCACCTCGCCGTGAGAAACTAACGAAAGGCGTTGATTTTGGAGTAGGAGTAGTTTATACAGATAGCGAACGCTCACAATCAATATTACTGTCAAAAAATGAAATTGTTCTTCGGTATCAGGGGGAAAAATATCAACTCGTCGTTGGTGATAGCGAATCTGTAACTATTTATACCTATCGATATACGGCGACAAAAGTGGCTAATTCTGTCAATGAATACGCTTCCCACCTCAAAAACAAGTATCTCTTTACGTTATCGAATCTTTCAAAGGCGGAGAAATCAGTTATAAATAAAGCAATCGATGGTGGATATCGAGCCGAGGATACAAATGACACGGCATTTAAATCAGTGTTATCAATCTTCCAACAGCACAAAGCAGTCACTCGGACTGAAACTAGTGGTAAATGGATCGTCCGATATCAAGGCGACGTGTATTGGGTAGATTTGTATATCGGTGAATTTGCCGAATCTGAAAGCGAAACATAATCTAATTCTGACATTTCTGTGACAATTATTTATTTGCCCCCACTTCTAAGTATTTGTAAACAGAATACTCATATCATGTCTGATGAGCCACATCCATCGAGTGAACAACCAGGTCCAGAGCCAACAACTCAACGGGATGAATTGCGGACCATTTCATTCCGGATGCGAGAAATCCAGCGGTTATTAAGCATCCGAGTTGAACAAGAAAATAGAAAACTCGAAGCTGAGGGTATAGAACCTGTGACGGAAGACAAATTTCGTGAAGAAGACTCGGATACATAAAACTTCCTAGGGAAATCCACTACCCGGCGAACAAATTCTTTTTATTTTGGTGGAATCAAAAATTACAGTTGAATCATTAATATCATTTAACGGCCTTTCGGTCGCTGATACAGAATGTAAGTTGACCAATATATTGGAAGCCACATCTATCGAAAACATAGCTAAATTTGGAGGAAATACCTAGTACCCATTGGGTTTGGATAGTTGATAGATAAGTCATCAATCTTAAAATATCAATATTTTATTATTTTATATCCTTTTTCGCATGAATCATTTTTTCATCCGATATTTTTCGTTGGACGATTTTTCTTATATACATCACAATTCCGAAAAATCCGTAGTTTTATTTTGCCGAAAGCGATACTTGTTGGTGTGTGTAAAACTGTCATGAACACGGTGGATAATACATGCCAGATATAGTCTATTATTCCGAAGTAACGAAAAAGGGGTCGTCGTGTGGGTTCGATATACTGTGTACTGTGCCAGATATTTTCTTTCATGTCGGTCTCGTCCTTTTCGTTTTGGGTATATTTTTAGTACTGACTGCAACGATAAATCTCCGATCAGCAAAAAGTGCTATTTCTGAAGAACGCAATTATACGATTACTGAACGCGATGCATTCGAAGCTATTGCAAATGAAGTATCTGCTTTAGATTATCATTCGAACGGACAGACGGATCATCCACAATCGGTGTTATTACATCCAGATTCAGACATCACAGCTCGGATCAAAGAAATATATGCTGATAATGTCCTATCAATGGACCATTATGACGAAGAATTTGGGGAATCACTACGGGACAATATGGAGGCAGAATTAGGAAAAGATATAACGGATGCTATATTTGAGGGGCAACAACTGCCCCCGACAATGCAAGAAGCCATCGTTGCGCAAGCACAACAAACTGCAACCCAGCGGGATAAATATTTACAAACACTCGATGAAGAGGAATCTTCGCTACAAACGTACGAACAGCAGTTACAACGTATTGATTCACAGATAGATCGCTTAAATCATACAAAGTTATCAACAGCAACATTTTCTGACCTTTCTGAGACATGGGAGCAACTCAAATCCCTAGAATCGAAATGTACATCACTCCTTGAAAAGAGGCAACGCCAAATTCAAAACATGGCCGTCAAAGGTAATTCTACCACTCAATCGCGGTCATGGGCTCTCCAAGAACATTTGTATGCCTCGCTTCCAACAACATATCCAGTGCTCACGGCAGGGTTATCGATGCTTGATCTTATCCAAACCGCCGAGAGTAATTTATTGCGGTATATTTCGACTACCGCCTAACCATTAACTGGATTTCAGAAATAATTTTTATTCAGGAATGTCTATCTTTCTGCAAGGAGAGAATCCCGCCGTTCACGGCGGGAAGGATGTCACACCTTCGTTGATTTAGTCTCAAATTTTTCTCGAACCTTTTCGATCTTCGGTTGGGCATGCATCTGACAATACGCATCATTGGGGTTCTTTTCGAAGTAATTTTGATGTTTTTCCTCGGCTTGATAAAACGTCTCTAATGGCTCGATTTCTGTAACAACGTCATCTTCGTATGTTTCATCCACAGCTTCTTTGAATGTTGTTGCTTGTTTTCGTTGCCTTTCATTTTGATAAAGGATAATCGACCGGTACTGAGAACCGACATCAGGCCCTTGTCGATTTAGTTGGGTTGGGTCATGAATCGAGAAAAATACCTCTAATAATTCATCATATGTTATACGATTTGCATCATATTCGATCCGGACAACCTCAGCATGGCCAGTATCTCCGGTACATACTTCTTGATATGTCGGATTTTCAGTTCCTCCGCCTGCATAACCAGCGGTAACTGTTTTGACTCCTTTGACTTCCTTAAATGCCGCTTCAACACACCAAAAGCAACCGCCACCAAATATTGCGCTTTGCTCCGATTCTGTCATTACTTGCCTTTTAGAGTGCCAGAACCATGTATCTGACGTGTGAAAACATTCACGATCTTCGACTTCATTTTTATTGAATTCGATTAAGAAGACTTGTATTATTCCACTGCAGGTGACAATTACTCCATCCTCGGACGATTATTTAATCCTCCTCTTCTTGGAGTTTGGAACGACGTTGGGACATATATTCCCAAATCTCAGCACAACCACATCCGTCCTGCAGCCCATCAAAATAACCATCGGTAGACTTTTCTTCACTATCTTCAGCCATACGTGGATATTGGTGTTCGATAAGCATATATCCTCCTCTTAAAGCAAGCAGTGTTATAACCATAAACGGTCGTAAGTCCACGAGAACCTCGACCGAGTGTTCGCTGTCGAACGAATATTAGCTTCAGAATGAAAGGGATTCCACAAACTCTCTACATCCTCAAGAGGATATGAAAAGAAGAGCACGTCACTCAATATAGTTCTCGACCTTATCCGATATTTCGGATAGGTTATCATTGATATCATCTCCGGAACTTTCACCTGGAAGAATATCACCTAATGAGGCCCCAAAGGCAGCAACTGTCCAGACGACACTCACCCGAGCAACACCAATCAGTGGCTGTTGCCAATTAAGGACGCGGCCCCACATCGTCATCATTGCCCCAGCTGTTAGAAATGATACAGTAGCAATGCCGACGAGTCTTCGCGGGATTATGCCAAAAATCGGTCTGGAAATGACAACATTATTCGGCCCAGCCCAATAAACCAATGTCGTTATTGTAATCAAGACAAAGACCGCATGTAAGAGTAAAAATACGGGGATTGAACCGACCTGTAGGGATAAGAGATGATTTGCAACTTCAAAAACTCCATCTTCAACAGTTAATGGGATCATAAAGAAAATACTCCCAACAAAGGCCTCTGCTATATCTCGGGATGTATATTTTTTAATACGTTCGTTCAAACCCCGATCTGTAGTAGCATCATGCGTACGGCTTCGAATTTCTTGAATAGCTTTACGTTTTGCATCGGTCTGGACCGTCGCTTCGAGATCATTAAATTGTTCATATAATTCTTCGATAAGTGCTGCATCCGTTAGTTCTGTCTCATCCAATTGGGTTGGTTGGTCCTTTGCATGGATCGCTTCTCCGGATTGCATTGACGGAAGGTTTTCAGACACTGGATCAGTATCGGAAAGAATGTCTCCTAATGCAGCACCCAACGACCCTGCAGTCCATAGGACACTTACCTGTGAGAACGTTTGTAATGGCGATTGACCGATCTCGATACGACCCCAGCTAGTCATTAAAATCACTGATACGAGAAATGAAATAATCAATGTGATAACTAACCTCGTCGGAATCATTCCAAAAATTCGATGCGTTTCGATGCGATCTCTTCCCGTCCATTCAAGCAACAAATACGTCATTATGATAACAAAAATAGTATTTAAGAGAAGAAAAATCGGTATATCAAATACCGAAAACGTATACAAATAACTACCTATTTCCAAAACACCATCTTCTACGAGGAGAGGGGAAGCAAAAATAACACTCCCGATAGCTGCCTCAATAGTATCTTTGAAATCTAATTTACGAATTCTGGAATCAATAATCCCTCGATCTGTTGCTTCCGTCAATAACTCTTTGAGGTCTTGGATGTCCTGTGTTACCTGCGAAGATTGCTTATCAGTTACAATTTCATTTAAATCCTCAATAAGCTCTTCAGCGGCAGGTGTGTTTGGATCGTTCGGATCCGGTGTCTCCATTGTTATTTCACTATATATCTTATTTTCCGCTAAACAGACATTAAAACCACCGCAAGCAATATGGTCAAGGGTTTTTATCTCTCGGGTATTTCTACAGGTGTCTCTTTTATTCTCGACGAAAAATGGAAAAATACGGTAAGGATTAACCGATTAGGCTTCGACCTCAATCTCAGTACCGCTAAGGGTACTCTTTTGGACGGGGAGACGGACTTCTAGGATCCCATTCGTGTATTTCGCCGCAATCTCGTCATCTGCGACTTCCTTGGGGAAGCGGAAGCGACGGTGATACGTTTTTCGTTGTCCCCGATTTTCATCCTCATGTTCGGCAGCAATGTTCAAGACGCCATCATTCCACGTCACGGTAATTTCTTCGGGGTCGAAACCTGGCATTTCAATACTGAGAACGAACTCATCATCTTCTTCATACAACTCGTAATCTTCACTGCCTGTTTCGAACAGTTGGCTCGGGAATCCGGTACTTTGCATCCAGGAACTTGCCGGACTTGTTGGTAGAGCCATTGCTGTTCACCTCGGTTGCAATTGAAACTATAATAGTGGTTCTTAAAAAATTTTATTATAATTTTACTAATATTAATACCTTTATTTTTCTTATTCATCTACAAAATGCACTTGTTTGTTTTACAAAACCTTGCGATAAGATGCTATTACCTGCGAAACGCCATGTTACATATATTTTCTCAATATATATAATATATCCAATGTTTTATTCCATTCACTTCACAGTCAATATGAGATTTTAACTTTTACAGGCTACGTCCCCGTCCTCAAGGAGCGAACGAAACAGCGTG
>JBDGRB010000237.1:0-11844 GCA_042218485.1 Halobacteriaceae archaeon
GGGTGATTATTAACCGGTGGGGAGTCGGCCTGCTACTGGAGCGTGGTTAATTCCCGGTTGTCGGCTTTATCCCACGGCTAAAGCCGTGGGTTTTCGCCTCGTGCTTTCTATAATTCTGGGTATAGGCTGTGCTGGTTAAGATCCTCTATCAATGAATTCTGGAAGAGAATATTCTTGAACACGATTTATGTGGAAGCGGCAACCTTCATCAACTAGGAAACCCTTATGCAATGGGGTATATTAGATAAAATACATACAAGCATGACAGTAACATTAAAGGATTTTTATGCGGACTGGTGTGGTCCATGCAAGACCCAAGACCCGATTTTGGAAGATCTGAAAGATGATTGGGATGATGTTGAATTCGAGAAAATCGATGTAGATGAGGAACAAGATGTTGCAAACGAATATCAAGTCAGGTCTATTCCAACTATCGTTATCGAAAATGATGACGGTATCGTAGAACGATTTGTTGGTGTCACTCAACGCGACCAACTTGAAGAAGCACTTGAAGAAGCAGGAGCTTAATGGAATTTTACCCCGACGTCGTGCATATTCTTATTATGCATCGCAAGATTGATTAGCAGCGGTGTTAATGCTTCAACTTCCGCTGCGTTAGATAGTGGGCCGCCATCCAACGCTCGGAGACCATCGATTTTCTCTGTTAACATTTTTACTGTCTCTTTGGCATCGCGGTCATCACCGACGAGGATCGTATCTAAATCAAGTTCAACATCCAAATTCGCGAGTCGGTCCGCAGAGAGATTATGATACGCACCAATGACCGGGATTCCTTCCGGAACAGTAGCAGAAACGATTTGGGTAACACTCCCATCCTTTGGTTTTTCATATTGAAACCCATTATCAGTTTGATTCATAGCAACAGCTGGTGTGATGACAATATCGTCCTGATCGAGACGTTCCCTAACTTCGGTGATTGTATCTTTGATATGAGCTGCCGGTACGCTAACTACAATAACGTCACCTCGATCGGCTGCCATTTCGTTTACGAAGCCATTGATTGTTCGGTCGACACCTCGACTGTCGAGTTCTGTCTCATATTCCGTCGCTTTATTCCGTGCACGTTCAGGGCTTCTGGATCCAATGAGTATATCATGATTGCTGTGGAACGCCCAACGTAGTGCTAATGCCTCTCCAATATCACCTGTGCCGCCAAGCAACGATATTCGCATATTGTATATCTATAATCAGGATTGTGTTAGCGTTTTTTGGTCTCAAGTTGCTATTTCGCGCAACCAAGCCATCCCTCCTTCATACACCAGAACATACGATAATCCCATCGTTATGAGAAGAAATCCAATATAATATATAACAGTATTAGTAACCAGCGGACGACCGAGCATACCCGTTATGACCTCTTGAAATAGAAATTCTAAAATAAACCAGACGGCTGTAAAGCGGACAAGTAAATCCGGATCCGATTGCAATCCTATTATTGCCGCAATTAGTATAGCAATCCCATAAACTACTGGGCGAGGGACGATCCCAACGATACCGTTTGCTGAAAGAATTCCGACACCACCAACAAGAACTACCGTCAACAAATAGGCAAAGACCAAAATCGCCACAACTCGTTTTATATAAAAGATCGTCTGTTCCCCGAGTGAATCCTGCAGTCGTTGAATATGAAAGAGATAGATGAGTAGACTCCCTGCAACAATTATGCCTAATGCTAACAGTAATTTTGATTCGATAGTATTACCAACGAGATTCGGGATTAGAGTCGCGATTATTATCGTAAAGAGAAACAGGACAATTCCCTGCCGCCGTGTTTCGTCATCCATGTCTATGTCAAATCAAGTAATGAAAATATACTCTTCGGGTTGAGAGTGTATTACTTTACAAATATATTGTGGAGTATCGATTTATTCTCGCATGTTTTTAGAATATAATATATCGTATGGGATTTGTTTCCGAGCAACTGAAATGGCGGGTTGATCATTTCCAAGCGTGGTAAAATAACAGGAAGCATCGACAGTATTTGCAACGTCAACAAAAGCCTGATGTAATTCACGCGGCAAATTTAAACTATACATTGCATCCGCTGGTGCATAAATCTCGTAGTTAGGATCACAAATATCATCGATAAAAAATTCCACGTTTTCTGGTGTCTCTCGGAACTGAATATCGGTAGCTCTAAGTGAAACATCCTCTTCAACAAGAGTTTCTGCAATGGCCGTATTCTGTCCAATACCAACTTCAACACAGAAGGTATGATCGGACAGGATATTTGCGATTGTAGCGCGTGTGTCTGGGTCCACAACAAGATGTTTATGGTATCAGATGTATTAGGTTCTGTTATGCGGATCGAGATCGTCCCCGTAGGAGATGTCACAGGGGCAGTAAAACGAGATAGTGCAGATGTTCTCAGAGATATATATGACGCGGATGTCTATATTCATGACCAGCAATCTATTCCCTCTACTGCGTATGATAGCGGTCGCGACCAATACCTTGCTGAGGATTTCATTGATATTGCGACGCGAACTGCAGACGCCGATAAAGCACTCGCGTTAACGACAGTAGATCTCTATTATCGACGGCGGAATTATGTGTTTGGACTTGCATATCTTGAGGGTAAAGGATGTGTTGTTTCGACTAACAGATTACAAACAACAACTGATGGTGGCTTTTCAGAGCGCTCCTCAAGCGATATTTTCTCTGACCGTGTTCGAAAAGAAGTTGTCCACGAAGTTGGTCATACGATAGGGTTAGAGCATTGTGATAATTCACGATGTGTCATGAATTTCTCACCGACTGTGCGGGAAGTTGATATCAAAGAAGAGAATTTATGTGGATCCTGTCAGCGACAATTTCTGTAATCAAATACATTCCGAAATAACGTAGGTTGAAGAGTGAAACTCACTCATTGTTTACCGCATAGTAATATTCACCCTCAGCTTTCTGTTTTTTGTCAAGTTGACTTCCAGGTTTATTGATTCGAGGTCGACCAAGGGCCTCATCTCGGCGGAAGGTAATGTCTAAATTCGAGAGAAATTCATTCATCCCCGGTCGCATACCTTGAGCAGGGCTTGCATATCCTTGGTTAGCTGGTTCACCATCAAATACCATTAAACGGTCTGAAACAAGATCGATCATATAGATATCATGATCGATAACGAGCACTGATGTCTCCTTATTTTCGGCAAACCGCCGAATGGCATGTGTTGCCTGAACCCGTTGCTCAACATCAAGATGAGCACTGGGTTCATCCAACAGATATAAATCTGCATCACGCGATAAACACGCTGCAATGGCAACCCGCTGCCGTTCCCCTCCGGAGAGATCGGTTAATACTTGATCCATCAATCGGTCGATTTGAAGCGGTTGGGCGATTTCAGTATTCCAATATGACGTCCCCACATCATCGGTAATTGAGGAAAGAAACGCATCAACTCTAATCCCCTCGTCAATTTCAATGTACTGAGGTTTATATGAGATGTCTAATCGGAGATTAAGTTCACCTTCATCTGGCTCGATTCGTCCGGCAAGTAATTTCGCAAACGTTGATTTACCGATTCCATTCGGACCGACAACCCCAAGTACTTCATTTCGTCTGATTGTCCCCGATTCAACCTCTAAATCAAATTGCCCTTCTCCATAAGACTTCGTCATGTTCGGGTATTCGACAAGCACTTCACTTTCGGTAACGGGACGAGGAGCATGCTCTTCAAATTCGATCGTTTCTTCTCGAATGCGCATGTTCTCATTCGATAGGTACCCATCGAGATATTCATTTATACCATTGCGCGTGGATTTTGGATCGGTAAGAATACCGAAGGCTCCTGGTTCACCGTAGCCGATGTGGACTGTATCAGCTAAAAGATCGAGGATTGCAAGATCGTGTTCGACGACCATTATAGCCCGTTTTTCACCAACGAGATCCTGAATTATACGAGCGGCTGTAACGCGTTGTTTAATATCCAAATATGGGGTCAATTCATCGATAAAGTAAAAATCAGCATCCCGTGCTAGTGCAGCAGTTAGTGCGACTCGCTGAAGTTCGCCTCCTGACAAGTTCTCGATATCCTGATCGATGACTGGTTTTATCGATAATCGCTCAAGTAATGAATCTAAGGCGCCACGCTCATTGGTTTGCTCTAATAATTCGATCGTTTGCCCACTGAATTGGTTTGGGATTTGATCGACATATTGCGGCTTTTGTGCCACGGAAATATCACTATCACGGAGCGATTCCAAATAGACTTGTAATTCAGTGCCTCGGTACCGATCAATGATTGTTTCCCAAGATGGTGGATCATCAAATTGGCCGAGATTTGGTTTTCGATCATTTGCTAAAATATCAACAGCTGTTGATTTGCCTATGCCATTTGGTCCCAAAATTCCGGTAACCTGTCCTTCTTGAGGAACGGGAAGACCATATAAGGAAAATGCATTTTTTCCATATCGATGCGTGGGAGTATCCTCTAGCTCTTGTGGAAGATTTATAATCTGAATGGCATCGAATGGACACTTATCGACACAGATTCCACACGATTCACCAAGACAGATTTCTTCACTGATCTGGATTTGGTCTGGATCACCTTCCTCGATTTCCTCACCCCGGACCGTTATACATTCTTTCCCTGTTCGATTTGGTGGACAATAATTTGCACACTCATAATTACATCTATCTGGCTGACACCGCTCTAAGTCGACAACAGCGATACTGTCTTTGGCCATTTTTATAATAGTTCAGTCAGGAGAATGCCCCACGTGACATACCACATTGAAAATGACATGAAACCGACAAATAGGTAATCTTTCGTGGAAAAGTCCTCGACATCGATACCCAATCCATACATGACCCCGAAGGCAAGAATGGTGAAAGTAACAAAAATAAAGAATCCGAGACGATCGGTAGCAGATTGCGCAAATTGTGCTGAAACAATTCCCGCAATGACACCGGCAAACGCGGCCACAGATGTAACTGTGATACTGCGGCGATGTGATGCCTGCCGGTCAAGGTCCTCAGTCGCCATGCTTACAGTTCCGATATCCGGAGTAAAAAGCCATTCGTTTAGTGTTGATGGAATGCTAGCAGAAATTCCGTCCCTGCAGGGCAAAGAGGAAGTCAGAAGAATACCATCGTACAATCTATTGAAGTATGGTTGGGAAGCCGGTTTATTTTTCAGTCATGAGTTTTCTTCCTTAAAAATTTCGGGCAAATTCCCGCACTTTTATGCTCTTGGAATGTTTCGAAACGTAATGATGGTTGAAGATAACATAGATGATCTTCCGCCCAGTGCAAAACTTGTCTATAAAGTACTCGAATACGATGGCCCAATGACTCAAAAACGATTAGTTGAAGAATCAATGTTGTCAGCTCGAACAGTACGATATGCTCTAGATCGGCTCGCGGATAGAGAAGTCATAGAAGAAAATATTTACTTTGCGGACGCTCGACAAAACCTCTATCAAATTGCAGTCGACGAGTGTGAATCTGAGACAGGTCCGGAAGCAGAAAGTGCAGATTAACTCGGTACCACTGTAATTGGTAATTCTTTATCGATAGCATCTTCTAGTTCTTCTGCTATTGCGCTTCCACGGGAGACTTTGATATCTCCGTTCCGACCAACTGTGGCCGTGAATAAATATTCACCATTTGCACGTATTTCAACGGTTTCGCCTGCTTTATTTTCATCAAGCGGGAGAATTATATGTCTGCCGGTAATATCAGGCGCCACCTGCTGCCCCGCGTGTTCTGTGGAGTCATGTTTCTTGGTTCTTCCTTCGCGCTCTGAGAGGGGTCGGACATCTAATTCGATGCCAAGCCGATCTTCAATATCTGAAATTCTTCCGCCACCTTTTCCGATAATATAGGAGATATCATCTTCGTCGACAAATACCTTCGCTCTATTGGGATTTGTTATGTCGACACTTACCTCTCCTTTAGTTAGTGATTGAATTTCTCGTTCAATTTCTTGTTTTGCGAGTTTATCTACACCAGCTTCTGTCCCTCCATTTGTTTCATCGAGGGGGACAGTAACGACTTGACGATTGAACGTATAAATTTCATACTCTGGTGTTTCTGTTTCGAAATCACGTACTTGTATGACTGGCCGGGCAAGGTCTTCTTCCATTAATCCCTCCGGAACTTTAACTTCAGTTACCACATCATATACTTTAGCCACATTTCCAGCCTCAATGAAAATAATCGTATCCACAACTTGGGGAATCATCCCTAATTCTACACGGCCAACTAATCGTTGTAGAGCATCGATTGCACGGGTTGCATGAACAACACCAACCATCCCAACTCCAGCTAACCGCATATCTGCAAAGACTTCGAAATCATCAGTCTTGCGTACTTCATCATAGATCGTGTAATCAGGTCTGACCATCAGCAGTGAATCCGCTGTGGTTTCCATACTCCCCCCAAGTTCGGTATACTGTGTGATGTCATCAGCTACCTGTAAGTCCCGTGGTTTTTCCATAGTTTTTACGACATAATCGTTATCTGCCAAGAATTCAGCAACCGCCTGGGCAAACGTTGATTTTCCTGCCCCGGGCGATCCAGCAATCAAAACGCCTCGATCTCTTTCGAGTAAGCGATCTTTTAATTCTTGATCGTGTTTGTAATCTTCTAAACTCGTTTTTACGATCGGTCGAACGGCCGTTATTTCTATGCCATCACTAAAAGGTGGTTGAGAAATCGCGATTCGATAATCTTGATACTGAACGATGTCCATTCCTGGCTCCGATAATTCGACTACCCCTTCTCCTTCTCCTCGTGCAATCGTTAAAACCTCCTCTGCATATTCACGCAATGTACTTTCGTCAAGAACCTCATCATCGATTTCTTCATATTGAATATTGCCAACTTCGCCACGTTTTGCCATCGGTGGCACACCTTCCTTGAGATGAACACTCATCGTTTGGTCGTCGAAATACTGTTGGATTGCAAGGCGTTCTGTGGAGCGAGTTTTTGGCTCAATATAGATGACATCGATGTCCTTCGCCTTGGCGACCTCGCTTTGAACGATATCACTCGTGACAAAGGTGGCATCGTATTCGCGAGCGATCTGACGAATCGATGCATCAATTGTTCCTTTATCCGCTTGTTGATACTCTTCTATAGAAGGACGGTTTCCTCTATAATCAATTTCGATTATATCTTCCTCAGATAAGGTGATAAGTTCCTGAAGTTCGGCAAGCCCGTCCCAACCACTCTGCTGTCCATTATTAGCTTGAAATTCAAGTTCACTTACAACAGCCTCTGGGATGATTATCGTTGCATCTTTAAATTCATCCGACCGGACGCGTTCCGAAATTCGTCCATCTATAATAACACTTGTGTCCGGAACTAGTTTCATAGTTCAATTAACGCGTGGTATGTTGATAAGAATACGTAATTAGTTTGAGTTTTGGCCAAATTAGTATGCATATATTTGATTTATACAAATGACTACAACAGATCTCATCGAGTTATCAGGGGAATTAGTGCAAATTCCCAGCCACGAAGATCCAACTGAGGTAGGTGATTACATCGAAAGTTGGTTGGAGGACAATACATCTGCTTCGATCAGCCGTGATGAGGTTGGTAATGTATTTGCCAGGATCAGTTCAGGCTCCCAACAATTAGCATTCATTGGTCATCATGATGTTGTCCCACCGAGCCCATCCCAAACGACCAATAATGAATATACTATAGAGCAAAAAGATGGTCGTTTATATGGACGAGGTACTGCGGATATGAAAGGAGCACTTGCGGCGTTTATGCTTTCATTTCAGAGCCTAGATCAAGATTATCAGCACAAATTATCACAATCAGATCTTGAGGTTATCTTCGGAAGTTTTGTAGGTGAAGAAACTGGAGGAGAAGGAGCCCGCCATGCCATAAAAAATGGATTTGCACCCACGTATGCAGTGGTTGGGGAAGGGACAACAAATTATTCGGGAAGTAACGTGACTGACATCGCCGTGGCACACAAAGGACGACGAGCCCTCACAATAACTGCAAATGGCGAATCTGCGCATGCAAGCGTGCCTGACCAAGGGGATAATGCAATTATTCATGGCGCAAATGCTGTTAAATCACTAGAATCGATCGAAGCGCCGACAGTCACAGTAGCTGGTGAACAACTTCAGGGGAGTATTGTTCCGACCCAAATTAATGGAGGTGAGACCTGGAATGTGATTCCTGATAAGTGTGACATCATAGTAGATGAACGTACTGTACCAGGCGATCGTATTGATTTAGAAGACAAACTTTCGACATTACCTGTTGACATAACAATAGATCAAGACTTACCTCCAATGCAGTGTGATGATCCCGAGTTTGCAAATATCGTTCAACAGGCTGCCACCGAAGCTCAATCAAATTCCCCAAAAAAGGTCGTAAAACCACACGCAACCGATGCAGGATGGTTAGCCGAGAATGGCGTCACCTGCGTGATTTGTGGTCCAGCTGAATCAGGAGAGGCTCATACAGACTCGGAAAGTGTGAGTATAGATGTGTTAGAGCGATGCCAGCGAATATATCGGAAGATAGTGACGACAATGATAGGTGGATAAAACCATTTATACGACAATAGTCGGATCGGTACTTATCGGTCGTAAGTTTCCGATATCCAAGCAATCATATTGGTTTAGTTGAAATGCTGTTGATATATGGCAACGCAATCGACAGAAGAAGCATATGATGAACTTCTATCACGGATCAAAAAACGAGCAAATATTGGACACGCACAAGGCGTTTTAGGTTGGGATCAACAGGTGATGATGCCGGAGGGTGGAGCACCAGCTCGTTCGAAGCAAATTTCGACGCTATCATCTATTAGTCATGAAATTCTCACCGATGAAAGAAGTGGTGAACTTCTCGATCAGTTAGATAATGCCGATCTTAATGAAGAACAGAGGGCTATTGTTCGTGAATTTCGCCGGCAGTACGACCGTGCAGTAAGCGTTCCTCAAGAATTAGTCGAAGAGATCTCAGAAACCTCCTCCGATGCACAACAAATTTGGCAGGATGCCAAACAAAATGACGATTTTGAACACTTTGCTCCGACACTGGAGACTCTTATTGAATTACATACTGAACGTGCAGAGCATATCGATTCAGACCGGGATCCATATGTCGTTATGTACGAGGATGGGTCCCCATATCTTCCTCTATCGCGGGTTGAAACAATATTTGATGAACTTCGAGAAGGGCTCGTTCCATTGATCGAAGAGATTAAAGAGGATGGTGATGAGCTGGCATCTCCGTTCGAAGATAAAAGCTTTGACGAGGATGCCCAAATGGAACTCGCCAAAGATACACTCGATTATCTTGGCTACGATTGGGATCACGGTCGACTGGATACCTCTCCGCATCCATTTACATCAGGTAATCAATACGATGCACGGGTGACGACACGATTTAATGAGGACGAACCGCTCGGATCGCTCATGGCAACGATCCATGAATACGGCCATGCAACATATCAGTTGGGTTTATCAAAAGATGATTATGCGACTCCTTTAGGACAGCCCCGCAGCAGCGGGGTACATGAATCCCAGTCACGATTCTGGGAAAATCATATTGGTCGTACCAAGGCATTTTGGGAGACGTTTCTTCCCACCATGAAAGAGCACTTTCCACAAATGGAGGGTATAACTCCTCAGGAAGTCTACGAAGCAGCAAATCAAATTTATCCCAACAACAAGATTCGTGTTGAAGCTGATGAGCTTACCTATCATATGCATATCATTCTCAGAGACGAGATTGAGCGAGAATTCATTAATGGAGATCTTGAGGTCGCTGAAATTCCTGAGGCCTGGAATAATAAAATGGAGAAATATTTGGGTACTCGACCGGAAACGGACTCGAAGGGTTGTCTCCAAGACATCCATTGGACTGGTGGATTTGGTGGTTTCCAGGGATATACTGTCGGTAGTGTACTTGCTGCACAGTTGCATCACGCAATCCAGAAGGATTTGGATCTCGAAGGTATGATCCAAGATGGAGAATTCGAGCCACTGCGGGAGTGGATGGGTGAAAGGATCCACCAACATGGGCAAAAATACAAAACCGATGAATTGATCGAACGGGCGACGGGTGAACCACTCACAGCAACATATTTCTTGGATTACGCAGAAGACAAATTCAGAGACCTATATGGGATCTGATTACGCGTATATAATAAATCAGAATTATATCGTGTGGGTGATTTTCAGTGTGACCTGAAAGTTTATATGTTGCTATGCCAAAACATACCAAACATGGCAACCTCTTCTGATCCCGAAGAAGCTTTGTTCGAAGAATTCCTCTCTGATCATGGTCATTCGACGCCGACAGCATGGGATCGATCATATAATAAATTGCAGTGTCCTGAATGTAGCGCACTTCATGATGAAAGCGCGACCAACTGTACTGTCTGTGGGTGGGTACCAGGCGGAGATTAGCCTGATTTGCTCTAATATAGCATAGGTGACTCTACTGCTAACAGTCCACCAATAACATAATTAGGTCACGGCTCCCTGTTTGCCGAAGAAAATCGCTTACTTACAGGAATTAACCGCTCAATAAAAGGATATGCCAAGCCCCGCATTGTGAGCCCCAAACAGTCCCCAATCATATGGAAGTGCGATACAATTTTATTTGATATTGGTGAGTAAAATCACCTTGAGTAATTGAATTCTGAAGATGAATGAGTACTATACAGTTGATTATAGATAGTACGAGGGGAAATCCTCCTCAATTGTAGGAGGAGGCTAAACTAGCGTAATAAGTGCTACTCCACTGACAATAAGCACCGCACCAAAAATCACACCTGTTGTGACGCGCTCTAAATCGCGTAGAAAAATCGCTGCAAAGACCGTGGTGAAAAGAGGAGCTGTTGCAGAAAGCGGGTCAACAATGACAACACGACCCATCCTGAGGGCGGTAAATAGAGATAATAAAGCGATGGCAGTTAATGTGCCACTCGCTGTGAAATAAAGATAAGATTGTAATGGAGCTGAGAAAATATCAGTGCGTCCTTTTATAATTGCATACATTCCAAGAACTGCAAGGGCCGCGATTTCGTTTAATGCAACAGCTTCTAGTTCAGTAACTGAACGATATGTGATCAATCCGTAACGACGGAGTACGTTACCGAAGCCAAACGCAGCCGCAGCCCCCAACGGAAACAAAAGATCGCGGGGCCTCCATCCAGTAATATCACCTCCTTTTGAGAGAGTAAGTGATATCAACCCAGCAACTAAAATCCCAATTCCAATTACTGTAATAATTGTTACTTTTTCACCTAACCAACCGGCTGCAAGCATCGTAGCAAAAAATGGACGGGTACTGATTCCTGCACTATTAATACTTGCTCCGACGCGATCTACTCCAGTAAAGGTAGCTAATCGACCTAGGGAGGTGCCGATGATACCAGCGAGAGCAAATATCAAAATGGCGCGGAGTGGAATATCTGTAAAAATATTCACGCCCTGAAACAACAATAATCCAGTCCAGTAGATAGTACTATCTACGATGACGACAATAAGGGAAGCCTGAAGAGAAGAGCCTCCAGCTGCCATTCCTCGTTTCGAGAGGATCGGACTCGCTCCCCAAAGCACGGCGGGGAGTAGTGCAAGTCCATAAAAAATCCATTGATCTGCAACCATATATTCAATATCTAATTGGCAATGGCATAAATTAATAAAAATAGACTCAAATAGCTGGTAAAATTGATTTATCAGCCTGTGGAGCCAAATGAACTAATACTAAGTAAATAAGAGTATATAATGTATTAATATGCCAGAGTGCCAGAATTGCGGTTCTTTTGTGACAGAAGCGTATGTACGAGTATTTACACCAGATTCAGTCGATCAACCGCGGGTCTGTCCCAACTG
>JBDGRB010000121.1:0-11805 GCA_042218485.1 Halobacteriaceae archaeon
TCATGCGTTCCAAAAACAGCAGCGCTCGACACGCCATCAAGCCGGAGAAGCGTATCGGCTGCTTCATCGAGTGCTCCAACAGTTGGAATGTCGCCGACGTTTGTAACCGCAAAACTTTCACGGCGCTCTCGATTTTTAATGGCTTTCCCGATAACATCAAACGTTTCACCACTCATACCAGGCGAACGAAGAGCTTCAATTCGCCCTTGATCAGCATAATCATGGAGATAACTTGCAGCTTGATAGTCAGCCTGACTCCGGACCCGTCGAAATTCATTTGTACCCGCACGGATGCCATACAATAATGCTGTCGCAACATGTTGTTCTGGCACGACACCGGCCTCTTTGAGTAATTGTGTCACTGTGGTGGAAGTAGATCCATAATCACTGCGGGCTATGACCGTTTCATGATCTGTAGTTGCTGGGCGATGACGAACCACAGCAATAACCGGAGTTTTGCCAAATGTCGGCACTGGGCCACCTCCACCCACGGCAATACACCCCTCAACATCCGACATTTGTTCGACTGGTGTAGGATCTAAGTCGAAAATATTACAGAACGCATTTGCATCTTCAGCAGTAACTTCGCCATTCGTATAAATATCAGCCGAAATCCCCCACTCTGTACATAATGCTTGTAACCCAATTGAAGCCGCGAGGGCATCAATACTCGGATTTTCGGGTGTGACTAAGGCAATCTCTCCAAAACCGGTAATAGTTTGTTTTAATTCGGCCACATCTTCCTCCTCTTCGGAGTCCTGCCGACGGCCTCGAAGGGCACTGATTGCATATCCCCCTGCTGCACCAATAACAATTGCTATTGCAGCCAAACCTACCCCCGTGCTAATTGGGTCCGAAGGGATATTCAAAGCCATTAGAAACATGAGATGCTCCCGAAGGTTAAGTATATTCGGATACAGTATTTCCTTATAACAAATTGAGATTCTCGACGGAGTAAATTGTATATCGAATTCGAGGTGCCTGATATCCAGAAACAGTTCCTATTGATCGTTTCTTCTATCACTTTCATCCGAATTTTTCATTGTACAATTCAAGCGAATGTTCGATCGCATCGAGTGCCGTATCTTTACCCTCCCAATCACGAGTATCGACTTCCTTGCCTTCTTCTAAATTTTTGTAAGTTTCGAAGAATTCCTCGATTTCGGCTCGTTTCTGCAGAGTCAGATCATCTAGCTCGGTTATATGATCGTAGCGCGGATCCTCACTAGGAACTGCGATTACTTTATCGTCTTGTTCTCCATCATCTATCATTTTCATAAGAGCGATTGGCCTTGCTTCAATTACACAACCTGGAAATGTTTGATCTTTGACAAGGACAAGGACATCGAAGGGATCCTCATCATCATAATAGGATTGCGGGATAAACCCGTAATCACTTGGATAATGAACATTGCTGTGAAGGACCCGATCTAATACAATGCCAGGAACAGATTTATCGTATTCATATTTATTGCGCTCACCCTTCAAACATTCAACCACTGCGTGAATTTCATTTGGTGGATTTGGACCTGGTTCGAGATCTCGCCAGAGGTCTGTCATAGTGTCAATGACTCCGCCAGAGAATGACAAAATCTTTTCTATTTGTCCATAGAATTGGCCCGTTCCTGAGCCATTTCTATCGTATATCGAAGCGATCGGTTGACAACGGCTGACTGTGCATCAGTCGGCCATGCATTCCGGACGAAATATTCTTGAAGGAATTCAATAATGTCATTCGCCGTGGCGTTCCAAATTGGTGCCATTCGATGATTGCTCATGAATTCGCTGAAGGCAGTGGCAGTTTGGCCATGTATCTTCCCATAGGATTCCTTGACGTCGGTAGCAATCTCATTATTTATTGTATAGATCGTTTCCCAATCTTTCTCAGAATGAGTACTATTGAGATTTCTCTCGATCGCTTTGTCTCGATCATCAATTGCTTCGATATCGACTATCCCATTATCCATCCAAGCGGAAGGATAACAGACTAACACGGTTTCGTTTTCGGTTGACCGGAGGTGAAATTCATAATCAAATCGGTCTAATAACTCTCTGCGACGCTGCTTATAGGATTCGAGATCAGGAGACTCCATTTGCTGGTCAGGACTCCCGTTTTGGTTCTTTGTTCGTTGGATTAATTTGGTCAACCGTTCAATTTCATCGACGACATCATCCGGAATCGTGTTCATGGTTCTAATGCTTCACTTGCTAACTTATCAGCGCGTTCATTAAGTTCTCGGGGCACATGTTTAATTGTCCACTCATCAAAGGATTGAAGAAGTTGTTGTACTGTGATGCGTTTTTCGCGGAGATTTGGGTTTTCTACGTCCCAGTTACCTTTAACTTGCTCAACAGCGAGTTCAGAATCGCCCCGTATTTCGATAGTATCAAAACCCATATCGTGAGCAATCCTGAGTCCAGTAATGAGAGCATCGTATTCTGCTTGATTGTTAGTTGCTTCTCCTATGGTTTTGCTCCCCTCAGACACAATGCCATCATCAGTAATCAACACCCATCCGATCGCAGCAGGGCCAGGATTTCCATGGCTTGCCCCATCAAAATAAAGGTGAACCCGACCGGAATAACTCTCTAAAATAGCTACCAAGTCAGCAGGTTGATCGCCTTGAATGACGATTTTATCATCGTAGGCCACTGCCGTTGCGCCTTTATACGTCGCTCGCCAGGCTTCATATTCGGTGTTACCCTCTTCTATCGAAATACCTTCCGCTTCCAGGTTTTCTTTGGCTGCAGTCACATCACACTCGATAACCGGCATCAAATCACCTTTATCATATAAAATATCTGGGTATTTGTAAAGATTTAGGCGACGGCGATATTTCGACCCTTCGAATCCGTCACATTTTTGGCAATGGGTTTAAGTCTATGTAAATCGCTACTATATAAATGCGATGACACGGTCCACTCGCCAGCAGGAGCGTGAAACGACGACCGAACAAGAGGAGGGAGAGGGGATAAGGGAATGTCCGGAATGCGGTTCGGACAACCTTGTCAAAAGCTCAGATCGGGCAGAACTGGTTTGTGATGATTGTGGCTTGGTCGTTGACGATGAACAAATCGATCCAGGGCCCGAATGGCGCGCCTTTAATCATCAAGAGCGCCAAGAGAAGTCTCGAGTCGGAGCTCCGACGACACAAACGATGCACGATAAAGGGCTTACGACAACAATTGATTGGAAGGATAAAGATGCCTATGGGCGTTCTATCTCCTCGAAGAAGCGAAGCCAGATGCATAGGCTACGCAAATGGCAAGAACGAATACGAACAAAAGATGCAGGAGAGCGCAACCTTCAATTTGCACTCTCCGAAATCGACCGCATGGCCAGCGCCTTAGGAGTTCCTCGCTCAGTTCGAGAGGTTGCTTCGGTTATTTACCGGCGTGCACTTAAGGATGACCTTATTCGAGGTCGTTCTATTGAAGGAGTCGCAACAAGTGCCTTATATGCAGCCTGTCGAAAAGAAGGAATTCCGCGAAGTCTCGAAGAAATCTCGGAAGTCTCTCGTGTAGAACGGAAAGAGATCGGCCGGACATACCGATATATTTCTCAAGAATTAGGATTGGAAATGAAACCTGTCGACCCGAAAAAGTATGTTCCCCGTTTCTGCTCAGAACTCGAACTCTCAGAAGAAGTCCAATCAAAAGCAAATGAAATTATAGAAACGACGGCCGAGAAAGGCCTTCTCTCTGGAAAATCACCGACAGGATATGCAGCCGCTGCGATTTATGCTGCCTCGCTGCTTTGTAATGAAAAGAAAACCCAACGGGAAGTCGCCGATGTGGCGCAAGTCACAGAAGTGACGATTCGAAATCGGTACCAAGAACAGATCGAAGCTATGGGTATTCATAGCTAACGACTATCGAAGAGATTTTACTCATCTCCTTTTATAGAACAGGTATGCACACCCCCTGGAGTGAGTGGGATCATATTCTCAAGATAGATCCAGATAAATCGCTTGTCGATGGAGAATCTTTCAATGATGTTTGTCAGACTGGGACGGATGCAATCGAAATCGGCGGCACAACGGGCATGACCCAAGAAAACATGCAACGTGTGGTTGATGCCTGTAGCAAATATGATGTCGCCTTATATCAAGAGCCGAGTAATCCTGGGGTAGTCATTGAACATGAGGGGCTTGATGGGTATCTTGTTCCGATTGTTTTGAATGCAGGTGATACCTTTTGGATAACCGGGGCCCATAAAGAGTGGGTCAGGCTTGATGATATTAATTGGCCACAAACGTACACAGAAGCATATATTGTATTAAATGAAGATGCAGCCGTTGCCGAATATACGGAAGCGGATTGTGATCAAACAGCCGAAGATGTCGCAGCATTTGCTACCGTCGCAGAAAAAATGCTAGGCCAAAAAATAGTATATATTGAATATTCTGGGCGGTTAGGTGATCCAGAAATCGTGGCGGCCGCGGCTGATGCTTGTGATGATGCTCAACTATTCTATGGTGGAGGTATTCATGATTACGAATCAGCATATATGATGGGCCAACATAGTGATACGATTGTCGTTGGTAACCTTCTGCATGAAGAGGGAGTGGCAGCTGTACGTGAAACTGTAAAGGGTGTTCGCGATGCGAAAGCTGATCAAAATTGAAGTTGAAAGATTGTCTTTAAGTCACTCTGCAGAAAATCACCGATATGGAAGGCAGAACCCTTACGAATGACGTTGCATCCGGTGAACGTGTTACTGTTGCCGGGTGGGTTCACGAAATTCGTGATCTTGGTGGCATCGCATTTCTTATTTTACGAGATAAATCGGGGAAAATCCAGATCAAATTTGAAAAAGATAAATTATCTGAGGATCTAATCGACCAAGGATTAAATACAACCCGGGAAACGGTCCTGAAAATTTCCGGCGAAGCGAAGGCAGAAGAGCGAGCACCGACCGGTGTCGAAATTGTACCGGAAACTATTGATGTCCTTGCGCCGGCGGATTCGGAGTTACCCCTGGATCCGTCAGGGAAGGTTGACGCAGAACTATCGACTCGGTTAAATAATCGGACCCTTGATTTGAGAAAAGAAACGCCGAAGGCGATTTTCGAGATTCGCTCCGAGGTTCTTCGAGCCATTCGAGAACATTTTCGTCATATCGGATGTACAGAAATCAACACACCGAAAATCGTAGCCACTGGTACTGAAGGCGGAACTGAACTATTTCCGCTTACATATTTTAGTCGAGAAGCATTTCTAAATCAATCTCCTCAATTATTTAAACAATTAATGGTCGGATCGGGCCTCGAGCGTGTCTTCGAAATCGGGCCCATTTTTCGAGCTGAAGAGCACAATACACCTCGGCATTTGAACGAAGCAACAATGATTGATTTCGAAAGTGCGTTTATTGATCAGCATGAAGCCATGGATATTTGTGAAGGGACATTGCGGGCCGCATATACAGCTGTTAAAAAGAACTGTCAGGACCAACTCGAAACGTTAGGCTTTGACGATTTTTCGGTTCCAGAGGAACCATTCCCGCGTATCACTTATTCTGAGGCAATCGAACGAATAAATGCAAGCGGGAAAATAGATGAGCAACTCGTTTGGGGAGATGATCTCCCAACAGAAGCTGAACGAGCATTAGGGGACGAAATTGGAAGTCATTATTTCATAACTAATTGGCCAAGCGAGATCAAACCCTTTTATATCCAAGATTTCGATGATGACCCAGATATTTCAAAGGGATTCGATTTGATGCATCCACGCATGGAACTTGTTTCTGGCGGGCAGCGCGAACATCGTTATGATAAACTCCGAGAGAGATTGAAACAACAAGGACTGGATGCCGAACAATTTGAGTATTATACTGAAATGTTCAAATATGGGATGCCTCCACATGCAGGGTGGGCCTATGGTGTTGAACGATTAGTGATGACGATGCTGAATCTCGAGAATATACGCGAAGCGGTAATCTTCCCACGGGATCGGCAACGTTTATCGCCATAACTCCGCAAATTACCACACTCCAGGGATAGTGGACTATACCCCAGGCGAATGAACGATTGTAGTTGTGGCATAAAAGTAGTCATACTGTGACGGAGGTAAAGCGAATATAACCATACAAATATTGTTTGGTGGATTTCATTTTTTCTCGATGACATAATTGGGCATGGTGAGTCTTTATTCGTTGATCTAGCTGTCCAAGGGCTATCGGTGGAGATATCGACCTAGACGGTGTCGGTAGACTCAAATATACCCAATAACTAAACAATCGATCTGACGGCGAAGTCCACCCAAAATGCTTCCCGTAAGCGTCAAGAAATCCAAGCGTCCCATTCTCATTTAGCAAGGATTTTAATCGTGGCACAGTCTCAGTGTTTGATATCATTCCCATGACAAAGGAACCAAAAATAACGTCCACCTGACCGGAACAAGGTAAGTTTTCAATATCACCGATTAGGACGTGGACATGATCGAACGGAGCGACACGCCGCTGGGCAATTGATACAAGTTCAGGAGTGAAATCGACGCCGATTACGGTCCCCTTTGGCCCGACTTCGTCGGCGAGAAGCGGCAGATTCAACCCTGTACCACATCCAATATCAACGACAATATCACCCGACGAAATACTCAATAAATCGATCGCATCCTGGCGGATTCGTGATATATATGGGAAATTCTTAGCGATAAAATCATACACATTTGCCCACCGGCTATAATAAGATTGTGCTGGATTTTTCATAGCAATTCGTATGCCATGTCGACTGTATCCGGAGCAGAATCAGCAAGCAAGTAGATAATCGGCTCAATTCCGAAACCGCCTGTTTGATAGAGAACTGAACAATGTTGGTTTTCTTCCAACACATCTCGAAGATGAGCGTCGATGTCATCATATTCGGAATTAAATTCACAAATATCATAACCTGATTTAATGAGTTTCTCAATGAATTTATCACTATATCTAATATTCAGAGCAGCATTGTGTGGGTTTCCGGCATTTCGAGCAGCTAATAGTATTCGGCCAACATGACCGCTAGCGCCGAATTCTGGATCACTTGGGACTTGTGGTCTGCCATTAACATCGACGATTCGGCCAGGAACCCCTACGACATCATTAATTGTTGCGGGGTCTGCAATACATTCGACTATATTCGAACCCACATTCGGTATTAAGGAAGCAAATTCGTCCATATTTTCTATTTGGTATATGGCTCGTCTGACAGAGGAAAGAACTCGTTCACGTGATCGAATATCGCTTTCAGGATCGTGGATCCGGAAATCTCCTTCGTATTGACGTAATTCCGGAACTTCTTCTTCATGAAGGGTGGCGATTTTATCTCCCTTCGTTTCCAACTGACGGATCAATACTTCGGCTTCCACGAGTGCCTGAACACGACTCATATCACCTGTGACTAAACCACCGGCCGTTTGTTCAATGAGGTTTTGGACCCGTTCATCATCAACGAATTCTTGTCGCCGAGAGACATCGCCGTGAACATATTTCGAAACAGCGGATTGGCTGATGCCGAGTTTATTAGCGATTTCAAGTTGTGTGAGGCCACGTTCACGTAATGCTTCAGCCAAAAGTGATCTATAGGTCGGTAAAAACTCATTAACGATAATTTCTTCGACGAATTTCATTGATTGCCTCCAAATTCCCGGTCACTTTGGATTTTCGATGGTTGTGGCCCCTCTTGTCCTTGGTATTTGGATCCCCGGTCAGGACCATATGGTCTTTGTGCTGGAGACGATAATTCCGTAAATGTCAACTGGGAAATCCGCATGCCTGGCGTAAGCGACACTGGAGCGGATCCTAAATTGGATAATTCTAATGTTATCTGTCCTTCATAACCTGGGTCAGCTAATCCAGCCGTTGCGTGCACGACGATAGCCAAGCGGCCTAAAGATGAGCGGCCTTCGACATGTGCAATCAAATCCGGTGGTATTTTGACTTCTTCAATAGTTGTTCCGAGGACGAAATCTCCTGGATGTAAAATAAAATCTCCACCTTCTTCAACTTCTGTCTCGTCAACATAATCACTCACTTCTTGTTCACTATCTGGGTGAATACATGGGATATTCGTGCGGCTAAATTCCAAGAAGAGTGAACCTAATCTGAGATCAACGCTTGCAGGCTGAATTTGTAAGTCGGGATCTTCGAGGGGCTCGATAACCAGGCTCCCCTCATTTAATCGTTTTCGAATATCCTGGTCGGAAAGGATCATATTCACCAAATGGTCATTGAACGCCTAAACCAATTCGGATTTCTGATATATTATTGATGCACTCATTTTATGGTTCTCTTCAGGTAATTATGAATGATTCATTTATAAACCTCATCAAAACATAGAATCAGGCTCGTGAGTAACAGGTATATATGTATGATACCAAGGATGGTTCCAGATTATTTTATAGATAGCTTGTTTATATTGATTCAACCATATCCATATCCCAATCTATGAAACAAGCAATAGTTGTTCGGTCTGATTTAGATATGGGGGTCGGGAAATTGGCCGCGCAAGTCGCACATGCATCACTAAAAGCATATGAAAATGCAGACAAAAACCAACAGAATAAATGGAAATCAGAAGGACAGAAAAAGGTTGTCCTGAAAGCAAAAAATGAACAACAGTTATTTGAATTAGCTGAATCTGCAGACACAAAGGGAGTTCCAAATGCAATTATTAGTGACGCCGGATATACACAGCTTGAACAAGGAACTGTCACCACGTTAGGTGTTGGACCCGATGACGACGACAATATTGACGCAATAACGGGAGAGTTATCACTATATTAGGTATTCTGGAAATATGAAACAGGCACCAGAGTATGACGATGAAATAGGAATAGCCGTATATACGAGCGATGCCGATGGCGTTGGGGGATACCTCCGTGACCATTATACAGATTTCAAGGTTCGTGAAATAGAGGATATTGATCTTGAACCTCTCGATGCTGATTCAGATGATTATCCATATCTTATTATCCGAGTTACGTTGAAAAACTGGGATACAAACCAATTCGCCCGTGAATTATCGAACAAATTAGGAATCAGTCGAGAACGGGTTTCATGGGCAGGTACGAAAGACAAACGAGCGATAACTCATCAGTTATTCAGCCTCAAGAAAATTACACCGGAACAACTGCCGACAATCCCAAATACTTCGATTGAACCACAAGGACGTCTCGGGAGACCATTGCTATTTGGTGATTTACTTGGAAACGAATTTCACATTCATATTTCGAAACCTCGTGATCCAAAACAGATTGAAAATATTAGAGCAGAACTATGTAGCTTTGGATCAGGAACACCAGCAGTCCCCAATTTCTTTGGACATCAACGGTTTGGCAGCAACCGACAGGTTACGCATAAGGTTGGGTTTGATATCCTTGATCGAGATTGGCAACAAGCAGTTATGAGATATTTAACCACGACATCAACACATGAGTCTGATCGCATACAGGAGATTCGAAACATGGTGAAACATTCTAAAGATTGGAAAAAAGGCTTAGACAAATTTCCGAATAAGTTTCAATACGAACGTGCGTTATTACACGAACTCCAATCGCTAAACCCAAAAAATCAATCGGAGTATAGACAAGTATTGGAGGTACTTCCATCAAATTTACAGAAATTATTCATCCATGCAGCCCAATCATTTCTATTTAATCGGATCGTTTCTCAACGGCTCCAACAACATGAGGACCTCGTATTGGCCATGGAAGGAGATATCGTATGTTTTACAGATCAAACAGACACCGTAATTGTTCCTGACACGGATCGGATTCAGCGAGTGAAGAAAAGACAACTCGATACAATCAACCGTCATTGTAAGCGACAGAACGCATTTGTTACCGCACCATTGATTGGAACTGAGACGAGATTTAGCGACGGTATACAAGGGGAAATTGAACGGTCAGTGCTTAATGAATATAATATAACACAAACTGACTTTGATCTTCCAGCCCCCTATTATTCAGAGGGAACGCGCCGAGCGATGCTAGTATACTGTCCATTTTCGTTTTCCTATTCACCACTAGAAGTTGATTTTTCATTGCCGAAAGGTGCATACGCAACAATTCTCCTTCGAGAAATTATGAAAACATCACCACAATCACTGTGATATCCTCGCCAAGGGTGAGTTTTCGGCTCGCAGACTCGATATTATCGACCTATATGGGTAGGGCCTTCCAATCGTGGGAAACGGTGTAATTTTACATGTAGATCAATTACATGGTTTAAGGAACATATGAATTGCCGTCAGTGTGAAGCCGAGTTAGCAGAGCCTGGTGATTATTGTCTGCGATGTCATACCCGAAATACGGATGCAGTTGTAGTCGAGATAACATCAATAACCGCAACAATTACGATGTTTGCCGATGCAAACCCGATCGGGTCAACAACAATCACCACACGCGAAGAAACTGAATCTGCTAAACAATCCGTACGTAAACGAAATTTTATCGGTCGGATTTGTGATACAGTTCAACGTAAACGACCGGATACAGTCTATATTAATGGTGATCATGCCTTCATCCGACGGGTCAAAGAAGAGCTTCATTATGAAATATCTGTGATTGATCATGAAAATCCGGTTGACCACGCGATTACCCTCATGTCAGGCAACAACATACCCTCGGCCGATTTATCACCAAAAGAGAAAATCGGGGGTGCCCATTCGACCCTAATAGGGGGTAAAGACGGCCATCGAGCAATACGCACGGTGGCGAACCACCCCCATATTAAAAAAATTATCCCGGGTCCCATTGATTCAAGTGGTCGTAGTAATAGTCAGGGCGTCCATGCGAAAGTAACCCGTTCCGACAATAACGGGAATTTGCGGCTGCTTGTTCGAGATGGCTCAGCCGTCCAAGAAAACCGTTTGATTACAACTGCTAGTCAGAGAGAGCGGGGGAGTAGGATTCAGACGGCATTGAACGAGAAGTTAGTTAACGTAGGGCTACACGAAACCTGACTCAAAGCGTTTATGTACACGTAACAATCAACTCAAGTATGGCCCAAAAAGAAGGACGCACTGGGAGTGCTGGTCGATTTGGTGCTCGATATGGACGAGTAGCTCGTCGACGGGTTGCTGATATTGAGTCGCAAATGGAGGCTGATCACCAGTGTCCCGACTGTGGCGAAGAAGCTGTTGATCGATCGGGGACCGGTATTTGGGAATGTCGAAAATGTGGATATACGTTTACAGGGGGAGCATATAAGCCTCAAACACCCAGTGGTAGTACCGTTGCTCGCTCTATTCGTACCGCACTTGAACAAACTGAAGAAACGGAAGAGGAAGCCTAACAATGAGTTATAAATGTTCGCGATGCAAACGGGATGTCGAACTCGATGAGTATGGCGGTGTACGATGTCCTTATTGTGGACACCGTGTATTACTTAAAGAACGAAGCCGCGATATCAAAGAAGTTGAAGTTGAGTAATAGTGGATTCCCACGAAGCAATATTTGAATTTGAATACGACGATCAACAACACGCCTCTATTATTGCTAATAGTATTCGATTAGAAGCTAACGATATCGAAGACTCCCGAGCAACAACCACCGTTCATCAGGATGGTTGTAATCTCAGGGTTATCATTAATGCTCAATCAGTAACAACGCTTCGTGCTGGATGTAATACGTGGTGTTCATTAATCGATGTTGCTGAATCAGTTGCCCAATCTGTGAAAGAAATCTGATTGCATAATATAGCATTGTTTTTTAAAGCCTAACTCCGTTTTCGAGACAAATTGGTTTACAGCGGTAGCGAGGCGAAAGCCCACCCGTTCACGGGTGTGGATGAAGCCGACGACTGGGAACCAACCCACGAAAGTG
>JBDGRB010000030.1:0-11701 GCA_042218485.1 Halobacteriaceae archaeon
GGAAAGGCATCTGCATCGATCAAATTTTGCCGACGAAATTCTACAGGATCATATCCGAGTTCATCGGCCGCTTTTTTGATTAGTCGTTCAGTGACATAGATAGCCTCAGGGCGACCAGCACCGCGATATGAATGCGTTGGTGTTTTGTTCGTAAAAACTGATCTAGTATTGCAATATATCGCTGGAATATCGTATTGATTCGCTAATAATCGTCCATACCAGCCAGGCATGGCTGCACTACCACCGATACTATACCCACCAACATTGGCATCGGTTTCGACCCGTAATCCCTGTATATTTCCGTCATCATCGACAGCAAGTTCGGCATGCGTCAGATGATCTCGCCCGTGAGCACCGGCTACATAGTTTTCTGAGCGTGTAGCAGTCCACTTAACTGGTCTATCAAGGTCGATGGCGCCGAACGAGGCCATTGCTTCACCAGGATGATGATGGCCTTTATGCCCAAAACCTCCACCGACACTGGGAGAAACAACCCGAATTTTTTGTTCGGGCATCCCAAGTGTATGAGAGAGTTTTCGACGGTGACCATGAGGCGATTGACTCGTCATTGTGACGGTTAATTCATCGTCTGCACTATCATATTCGGCAAGCGCTGCCCGTGGCTCTAAGGCATTGGGTATAAGACGGTTATTTTGCAGATCGACTTGAACAATGTTTGATGCCGTGTCAAACGCTTGGTCAGTTTTTTCTTTATCCCCTAATTCCTTCGTGGCGATGACATTATTTGGTACTTCATCATAGAGTATTGGAGATGAATCCTTTTGAGCCTCGTTTGGATCCACGATTGCTGGACGGTTATCATACGAAATTTCGACAGCCTGAGCACCATCATGAGCGACATACCGATCTTCGGCGATTACCGCTGCAATCGGTTGCCCCTGATATCGAACTCGATCCCGTGCTAAGATTGGATGACCAGGGACATCATGATCGAGTGCACCAGTTGAAATTGGAATTTCGCCTGGAATATCGGTGGATTCGATATCTGTCCATGTATAGACGGCGATGACACCTTCAATCGATTGCGCATTCTCTGTATTAATTCGGTCAATATCTGCGTGCGCTACGTCACTTCTGACAAATGCGAGATAAGACAATTCTTCGTCTGCATAGTCATCGGTGAAAGTTGCATTGCCCGTTAATAGCGCGACATCTTCCCTTCGAGGAATCTCTTCACCGATAGTATCCTTTTCATCTGATTCCGATTCTTTTGATTTCTGGAGTTCTTGCATGAGTATTACCCTATTTGAATTTAGTCTCAATTGATTATCTATGGACACAGGTTGGTTAGCATGTTTTCAGTCATTGAAACCATCAACTCCTTTCGATATTCCCCAGAGGCGTGCATGTCATCTACCAATATCTCCTCAGATACGTCATTTGTAGCTTTATCTACTGCCTTCTGAATATTCTCCTGTGTGGGAGATGTATCATCTAACCCCGACTCGACGGATTCTAACCGAATACTGTGGTCGACGGCCCCATTAACAGCAATCCGTGGTTGTCTAATGCGCTCTTCATCAATCGAGAGGGTAATAGCTACACCAACAAGGGCATAACCAGTGGCTGGGTTCGTTTCCTTGCGATAAATTCCTCGTCTATCTGGTTCGTGAGGAACGGAAATGTGAGTGATTATTTCGTTTTTCTCACAGGTGGTTTGTTCCTTGCCGACAAAAAACGAATCAGCCTTGACACGACGTGAGGAGGACTGACTTTGTAGATGGATTGTCGCATCCGCTGCAAGTAAGGTTGCAGGGAGATCGGATCCGATTTTTGCTGCTGCAATATTTCCGCCCAATGTACCCATATTACGTATTTGGAGATCTCCGACATGTTCTGCACCTTCCTGAATGACAGGGGCTTTTCGTTCAAGCAGAGAGGAATCTGCCATCGTTGAAAATGTCGTCAGAGCACCAATAGTGATAGTTTGATCTCGTTCTTCTATGCCCTGTAAGCGATCCACACCCCTAATATCGATTACCGATCCAGGTTCAATGCGATCATCTTTCATATCGGGTATCAACGCATGGCCGCCTGCAAGGAGATAGGAATCGCTTGTTTCATCTAAGAGTGACAAAGCGTCGTCGATATTATCTGGTGAATAATAGTCGAATTGTGGCGGAAACATTTCAATCACTCCCCATATCAGTCGAGGCGCGTTTCTCAGCAGCCGACTGGATAGCGTCGATAATATTTTGATATCCGGTACACCGACAAATATTCCCTTTCAGGGCGTTTCGAATTTCGGCTCGGGAGGGGTTTGGATTGTCCTCCAATAATGCATGGGCAGTCATCACCATTCCTGGAGTACAATACCCACACTGAACGCCATGTTCTTCTTGAAAGCTTTGCTGGACTTCATCGAGTTCGCTATCCTCAGCTAATCCAGATACGGTCGTGATATCTGATCCATCGGCCTGAACAGCAAGCATTGTACAAGCTTTCACTGCATCACCATCAACGTGAACTGTACAAGCCCCACATTTGCCGGATTCACATCCGATATTCGGGCCTGTATATCCAAGGTCATCACGTAACAAATGTATCAATAATCGGCGTGGTTCGACTGACACCGTTTCCTCATTCCCATTTACAGTTACAGAGATCTCATGTTGTGCCATGGTTATATAGAGGGTTTTCCAGATGGGGGATTTTCAATAGATCGGTTACCCACATTATTAAGGTAGGTATCATCACCGCTATTCGTTGAAACGCCATGGTAATCCCATCTACTCATGAAGAATAAGCCAATAATTATTATAGTTGGGAAACTCACAATTTAGGACCAGCCTATTAATCGGTTCGAGGCGTGTACCCGTGGGCAGGCCCCGAGGTACTTCACATGGCTCGATGTCCAGAATACATCGATTATTTTCCACAGCTTAATGTGGGAATTCAACTTGGCCTATGTATTTTTTCGTAGTGATCGTAACTTGTCGATATTCCAGGCATCACCTTTGTCATTTTCTGGGGTTTCAATGACCATTGGTTTGTCGCGCAATGACGGATGGTTAATGAATAATTCAAATCCCTCATCACCAATTTTTCCCTCGCCGATATGTTGGTGTTCGTCCTTCTCAGACCCTAATGGGTGTTTTGAATCATTTAAATGAAGATATTCGAGATTTTCCAGTCCAACGGCGTCATCGATTTCGGTTACTAAATTTTGTAACTCATCTTCGTTTGTGAAATCATAACCTGCGGCAAAGAGATGGCAGGTATCAAGGCAAATCCCAATATCATCATATCCATACGAAGACTCTTCGACAATAGAATCGAGATCATCTAAATGTTTCCCAACAGTTGTTCCTTTTCCGGCAGTATTTTCAAGCAAGAGAGTCACGGAATCGGGTATATCTAATTGTGAAATTCTGTCGGCTACATTTGATAAGCCAGTAGTTAGACCTGCACCCGTGTGTGCCCCTGGGTGGAACACATAATAAGGAATGTCAAGTGTTTCAGCAGCGTCAAGTTCCGCTTGAACTGTATTGAGAGATTTCTCACCTAAATCATCTTTCGGTGTCGCAAAATTAATTAGGTATGTCCCATGGACAATCCACGGACGGATGTCGTTTTCTTCTGTCGATTCAATAAATGTATTTGCCTCTTCCTCTTCGACATCGCTAACAGCCCAACCACGCGGGGATCCAACGAATATTTGTCCGCAATTTCCACCAACATTCTGCTGACGGTCGACTGCATTTGAGACACCACCACTGATAGACACATGTGCTCCGATTCGAAACATATCTCGAATTTTGGTGGTCACTGCAATAAGCTTACGAAAATGACCAATCATCCCGAACGACTGTGTTATCTCTTCCTGCGGCTTTACACATAGCGATTGCAATCGAAATCTCCGTTGAGAACATACAGATACCTTGCTTTCCCATATTGATATGTAGCGTTTTCATGACCAGGTGAGGTGGTATTATGTAATTGGCGTCTATATTAACTCTGAATATGCGATGGTTATCCAAGAAAACGATCCGTGACAGTTTCATCAGTGGGTTGATAGTGGTTGCACCACTTATTATAACAATATTTATATTTAAATTGATATTTAATTGGATTCTAGGATTTATTAACCCCTTCATTTTTGGACTCCAATTACCACGCTTAACGGGAAATATTGAATTAGTCGCCCAGCTCCTAGCAATTGGCCTGATGATCGTTGGTATAACGCTGATTGGATTGTTTGCGAATTTGAATATTGGCCGTCGGACGTTGGGAAATATCGGACGATTCGTCGATTTCATCCCATTATTTCGCACTGTCTATGGTAATATTCGACAGGTAGCAACATCAATAACTGAACATTCAACTGCGTATGAAAGTGCTGTCTACGTTGAATACCCTCGACTTGAGGTATATTCAATTGGGTTAGTCACAGGCGAAAGCCCGACAAGCATTGAGGATGTCGCTGGTCAAGAGGTTTATAACGTATATGTGCCAGCGAGTCCAAACCCAACAAATGGGAGTCTTCAATTAGTTCCAGAAGAACGGATTCATGAAAGTGATTTGAGTGTCGGGCAGGCCTTCCGAATGCTTATGACCACAGGCATTTCCGAAAATCAAGAGGATATCAAGGGTATGCCACTGCCGGAAGAGCAAATGGACCAAAAATAATTCAAAACCTTCAATTAATCGCTCCATTCTGTATTTGGAGTAGGTAAAAGCGGTTCACATAAGCGTAGTTACGCGGCAGTTTATTGAGTTTGATATGGTCGCCAATACAGTAATATACCAATAAATCCGACTATTACTGTCCCTATCGGGAGGCCGATTACTTTGGGAAAAACCGTCGTTCCCAATGTAAAAAACAGTAGATTTCCTGCAGCTAAGAATAATAACCCTGCTGTAAGCCGTTGATCTTCGAGATCGAAGAATTGCAATAAATAGTTACCAATAGCTAATCCATATAATCCTGTACTAATTGGCCAAGCCAACAATCGTTGGGGTAGTGTTAGTGGATTGTTTGTTAGCGTTAAAAGGTATGTAGGTAATGTCACAATATGCAACGGAGCAATATTGAGTAGTCCCCAAGCAAATACGAATGAAGGTTCGCCGTTAGGTACGATATATATTGTCCACGGCGTGGCCAATCCAAGAATAAGAATACCGATATGCAGGCGTTTCACTTTTGGAGCACCACACGCAGGATATCTTCATCTTGCAGTGTATGATCTTTACCCACTTGTTGATTATCATGGTCTGCACTGGGCCCTGTGACCCGAGCAAACCGAAATCGATCGGTGAATTTTCCACCAAGTTTTTTGCAGGCATCGCCGACAGTTGCACCCTCTTTGACGATTAATGGTTCCTCATAATCGACTCCGCGTCCTGGCTTGTCCATATAGATGCGAATCAGGGAGAGTTTTTCCCAAATAGCTTGTTTCAATGTCTCGATACCCTCACCAGTTTTAGCACTGAGAAATATCGTATTGTCAGGCTCAAGACCATACTCCTGTAAGTCTTCCTTGATCGTAGGAATATACTCTTCATTTACTAAATCCATTTTATTGACCGCAATTAATGAGGGGACGTAGACCCGGTTATCCATGATCGAGTCGACAAGTTGATCGATATCGATATTCTCACGAATCGTTACATCGGCGTTGACAATACCATGTTCTCGTAATACTTCCTTGATAACGTCATCGGAGAGATCTAAGTCATTCACTTTTGTAATATCGATTCCGCCCTTACCCTTTTCAGTAATCCTAATCGCTGGCGGCGTTGCGTCCAAACGAACATTGTTGTTATATAATTCTTCACGAAGGCGTTCATACTGTTCAATTTCAAACGGTGATAGTAAAAATAAAACAATATCAGCCGTACGGATCACGGATAGGACTTCTCTTCCCTCACCCCGACCGCTGGCTGCTCCTTGAACCAGGCCTGGAACATCCAAGAGTTGTATATTTGCTCCTTTATATTGTAACATGCCTGGATTCACTTCCAAGGTAGTAAATTCGTAGTCCCCAACCTCACTTTCTGCATTTGTCAGTGTATTTAATAAAGTAGATTTTCCTACGCTTGGAAATCCGACCAATGCAACCGTTGCATCGCCTGTTTGTTCTATTGCATAACCATGGCCACCGCCACTTCCAGATTGACGTTTTGCTTGTAGTTCCTCTTTTTTCTCCGCGAGTTTCGCTTTTAATCGACCAATATGCTCTTCAGTCGATTTATTATAGGGAGTATTCGCTATTTCCTCTTCGATAGCCTCAATTTCCTCCTCAAGTCCCATTACCGATATTTAGTTGTTGAGAACCCGAAAACTCTTCTGTTCAATGATTATATTACCACGCTGGGCCATTTACGTTGAAGCAGGCGCAAAGCCCGCCCTTTCGGGTAGGGAGGACGGCAAGAGGAGCCGATTTTCTCCTATAAGATCAAGAAAAATAACTGAAAAAGTAATCCTTTTACAAGCAATAGCACCTTTTTCTATATATGGCTGAAACGATTGAGATTCTGGTCCCAGGGGGCCAAGTCGATCCTGGTCCACCACTTGGACCGGAGCTGGGACCCACACCGGTGGATGTGCAGGCTGTGGTAGAAGAGATCAACGAAGAGACATCTGCTTTCGATGGGACTGAAGTACCAGTGACAATCACATATGAGGAAGACGGTTCATTTGAGATTGAAGTTGGTGTGCCCCTAACTGCTGCTTTGATTAAAGACGAAGCTGGATTCGAAACAGGCAGTGGTGAACCGGATGAGGACTTTGTCGCGAACCTATCAGTTGAACAAGTAAAACAAATCACCGAACAAAAGAAAAGTGATCTTCTCGCCTATGATATAAAAGATGCAGCCAAGGAAATTGCGGGGACATGTGTCTCACTTGGTGTAACTATCAATAATGAGGATCCACGGAAGTTTGCGAGGAAAATCGAGAACGGCGAATACGACGATACGTTCGGAACTTAAAGTCTGGTTCGACGGGTTTAAGTTTTTCATCCCCCATCCATTTAAGTGAGACAGGTCTGAAACCTGTTTCACACCGTAGTAGACCATTTGGTCAACGACTACGGAGGTGAAAAATGGCAGATAATGATATAATTAACGCAGTCTCTCGCGCTATTGAAGAAGCACCGGAGCGTAATTTTCAGGAGACGATCGACCTGGCAATTAATCTCCAGGACCTGGATATGGATGATCCGTCAAATCGTATCGATGAAGGAGTTGTACTTCCAGAAGGGACAGGGCAAGAAACCCAGATTGTCGTCTTTGCTGAAGGAGAAACAGCTGTCCGTGCAGAAGAAGTTGCAAATCTCGTTCTCGATAGTGATGATTTAGAAGATTTAGGCGAGAATACGAATGAGGCCAAAGATCTCGCCGACGAGACGGATTTTTTCGTGGCAGAAACAAGTATGATGCAAGACATTGGACGGCATTTAGGCACTGTCCTCGGACCACGGGGTAAAATGCCGACCCCATTGGAACCTGACGATGATGTCGTTGAGGTCGTCAATCGAATGAAAAACACCGTTCAACTCCGGAGTCGCGATCGTCGAACCTTCCACACGATGGTGGGAGCTGAAGATATGTCAGCTGAAGAAATTGCCGAAAATATTGATGTGATACTTCGTCGTTTATATGCTGACCTCGAAAAAGGACCGTTAAATGTTGACTCGATATACGTTAAAACAACGATGGGTCCGGCAGTTGAGGTGGTCTAAATGACCGCAGAAAGCCGGACGACGGATACAATTCCCGAATGGAAAAAAGAAGAAGTAAGCGCATTAAAAGAGATCATTCAATCGTATGAAACTGTCGGCATCGTTGACGTAACGGGGATTCCCAGTCGGCAACTGCAAGAAATGCGCCGTGATCTCCATGGCACGACCGAACTCCGTATTGCTCGTAACACGTTTATAACACGAGCGTTAGAAGATATCGATGAAGGGGTTGAGAAATTAGATGAATTTGTGTCGGGCCAAATCGGTATTCTGGGTTCGGATGCGAATCCTTTTGGATTATATCGTGAATTGGAGGCATCAAAAACACCAGCCCCTATTAATGCAGGTGAAGTAGCACCCAATGATATTGTGATTCCGGAAGGGGATACAGGTATTGATCCTGGTCCCTTTGTCGGTGACTTACAACAAGTTGGGGCGAATGCCCGCATTCAAGAAGGGTCAATTCATGTTTTAGAAGATAGCGTTGTCTGTGAACAAGGCGAGACCGTGTCCGATGACCTCGCGAATGTTCTCAGTGAATTGGGTATCGAGCCAAAGGAGGTTGGTCTCGATCTTCGGGCAGTATACGCTGATGGAGTATTGTTCCTAGCTGACGAATTAGAGCTTGATATCGATGAATATTGGAGTCAGATTCAAAGTGGCGTAGCTGCTGGCCGAAACGTATCAATTAATACGACGTTCCCCACAGCTGAAACCACGCCAATACTACTGAATATGGCTGCTGGGGATGCAATTGCACTCGGACAAAATGCGAAGATTGAAAGTCCGGATGTCCTACCAAAGCTTATTACCAAAGCCGAGACTACAATCGAGGCACTGGCTAACAATGTCGAAGATGAGGAGGCGCTTCCGAAATCCCTGCGAGAGACAGCAAGTGGATCAACAACAGAGGAACAGGCAGAAGAAACAACAACGTCCGCTGAAGAAGAAGCGGAGACCGAGGACGATGAAACTGAAGAAGAAAAGGATGAAGAAGAGGATGGTGGAGAAGCCCTCGGCGATATGTTTGGGTAACCATTCAAACAACAAACAATGGAATACGTATACGCTGCACTCATATTACACGAATCAGGTGAAGAGATCAACGAAAACAACTTAACTGAAGTCCTCGAAGCTGCTGGCGTTTCAGTTGAAGAATCACGAGTAAAAGCACTCGTCGCTGCGCTTGAAGACGTTGACATTGATGAGGCCGTAGAACAGGCTGGAGCAGTTCCCGCCGGTGGCGTTGGCGGCGGTGGCGGAACACCCGAAGTTACAGAAGAAACAGAAGAGGAAACTGAAGAAGAAGCCGCTGAAGAAGCCGAAGAGGAAGAGGGTGAAGAAGAGGAAGAAGACGTTTCAGGCGAAGGACTCGGAGACCTCTTCGGGTAATTTCGTTACTCACTTTTTTGTGGTTTGTGATATACTCCTCGTTATTTGCTCCGTTACCTTGTTTCGTAAGAGAAAGATTAGTCTTAATAAATTATCTAAAATCGATACACTGTTCCATCCTCTTCATCTTCAACCTCGATGCCTAATCCCTCTAGTTCACTCCGCAGAGCATCTGCTCGTTCATAGTTTCCGGCCGCTCGTTCCTCTTCTCTGATCTCTAAGATTAGCTCAATCAATTCTTCAGCGAGTTGAATATTTGTCGATTCTTGTTGGCCGAAATCGAAACCAAGAATATCACCGCCAAATGTTTCTAACGTCTCTACTGCCTCCCTTAGTGCGGTATAGTCGTAGACCTCGTTATCATCTATATATGTATGGATCGCTGTTTCTAACTCTTCAAGCGCACGAAGGGCTTTCCGCGTATTAAAATTATCATTCATGCCGTCGATAAAGTCCTCTCGTGCAGATTTGATGGCATTTCTGAACGATTCGTCTTGTTTTTTTGATCGACTATATGTACTATCGAGTGCATTTGTGCTCCGCTCGTGGGCTCGGCTGAGACGCTCCCACCGACCGATAGCCTCTTGAACACTTTCGGAGCTATGTGTTTGTCGATTGTCGAAAGTGGTTGAGATGAGAAACATCCGGACTGGATTCATTCCATGTTCTCGAAGTGCATCTTCGACAATTGTGAAATTACCCAAGCTAGTACTCATTTTTTCACCCGCCGTTTCCAGCAATCCAACATGGAGCCAGTACTTGACAAATTGTTGCTCTGTTGCGGCTTCACTCTGGGCTATTTCATTTTCATGATGCGGGAATACCAAATCTTGGCCACCAATGTGAATATCGATCGTTTCGTCGAGGTGGGTCATACTCATTGCCGAACATTCGATGTGCCACCCTGGACGACCCTCACTCCATGGTGACGCCCAGGTCTCTCCGCCTGGTTCACCATTGTCTGGATGGGCGATCCCAGCCTTCCAAAGCGCAAAATCTTCTGGATGGCGTTTTTCTTCTCGTTCTTCAGGCGGACCTTGGGCTTCCATTTCGTCGATCGTTTGATTCGATAACTTGCCATAGTCATCGAATGTTGTGACATCAAAATACACAGATCCGCTTGCTTCATAGGCATATCCTTTATCGATAAGCGTTTGTGTTAAATCAATAATCTCCGATATATGTTCTGAAACCCTCGGATACACTTCTGCTCGCTTGAGATTAAGTCCACGCATGGCTTCAATTACCGAAGAGGTATATGTCTCAGCAACCTCGGATTCAGAATTTCCAATGTCATTTATTTTAGCAACGATTTTTTCATTTACGTCAGTGATATTCTCGACATGTCGAACCGAATAACCAAGATATTCTAACCACCGATGCATTACATCTGCATGGATCCAAACACGGGCGTGACCGATGTGCGGCTCATCAGACACGGTCAGCCCACAGACATACATTAAGACTTCTTCATCGTGTTCTGGCTCAAAAACTTCACGCTCACCAGTTAGCGAATTCTTCACATGCAGCGTCATTGATATAAACCTATATTAGCAAGTGTTTCAATCCGTCGGTTAGAAGGAGAATTGACTTCCTCCTCCCCCTGAATGGGGTGGGCTTGGTCTCACTAAGTGTCAATCCGTATCCGTGGCAGGCAGGGTTCCTTAGAAACTTCTTTCCTCTTAAGAGTGGAAAAACAGTAATACAGATGGTCTCGACTGGACTGGAGCGTGAACTCATTGACCTGTTAGCGATATTTATAATCGCTGGAGGTGTCGGGGTCTTTGTTGCAAAGGCCACTCGGGTTCCCTACACTATCGCCTTGCTTGTAGCTGGTTTTATCGTTTCCGTCGTCGGCATTGATATTGGGGTTCGGTTGACACATGACGTAATTATCCTCGTCCTCCTTCCCCCGCTTCTCTTTGAAGGAGCTGCCACAACAGATGTCAGCAATTTCCGCCAGAATCTCCCAATAATAGCCGCAGTCTCTATCCTGGGACTCATCTTGTCAATAATAGTGGTCGGTAGCGCAGTCCACTACTTTTTCGAATTTGAATGGCTGATTGCGCTCCTTTTTGCCATCATAATTCTTCCAACTGATCCAGTCAGCGTCCTTGCGATTTTCGAAGAGATTGGCGCCCCCGAGCGTCTATCCGTAATTGTTGAGGGTGAGTCGCTAATCAACGATGGACTTGGGGTCGTTCTATTCACCACCGTGCTTGGCCTAATCAGTGCTAATGCCACTGTGGCCGAATTAGTGGGACTTCGACCGATTACGGAACTCATTATTGATATTGGTCTATCAATCATTGGTGGTGCAGCAGTCGGCCTCATCGCCGGATACGGTGTCTATCGGGTTATGATAAACCTTGATGAGCATATGACGGAGATTATTTTGACGATTCTACTTGCGTACGGAGCGTTTCTTCTTGCCGAACATTATGTTAATGTATCAGGTGTGATAGCAACCGTTGCAGCAGGATTATTGATGGGCAACCGTGGGCGTGAATATGCGATGTCAGCACAGACGAAAATTTCTGTGTTCAACACCTGGGAAACTGGTGCATTCATCGCTAACACGTTCATCTTCGTCGTTTTGGGTA
>JBDGRB010000051.1:0-11607 GCA_042218485.1 Halobacteriaceae archaeon
TCGCCGATAAATATGCAATTCCTGATGATAAACGCGGCATGGTTCTTGCCAAAGCCCATCAAATACGTGTCGAACAAGGAGCAGAGTTTGTCGATGATGAACATATGCAGGCAGCCCTTGATGAGCTTGGATTAGATATCGAGAAACAGTCTGTACCAGATGCTCCGACTGGAACTGGGGGAATTGAATGAAACTTGGGTATTCTATCACGTCGTTTCAATCGCGTTCAATCGCCCCACAGGAGGCAGTAAATGCAATTCTGAATCGAGCGGAAACTGCAGCATCACTTGGATATGATTATATTGAGGCTGGTGATCACCACGTCGTTAGCGATGGGCAGTATTTCCAAAATGTTCCGATGACAGCTAGATTAACACAGTATTTCGATCATGTGGCGACAATGTGGTTGTTGCCGTTATATAACCCAGTGCATGTAGCAGAAAGTGGTGGTACTCTCGATGCGTTATCTAGCGATTTTGATGCCTGGTTTGCAATTGGTGGTGGAGAAAATACCTTTAATGCCTTTGATATCCCGCTTGAACAACGAGTGCCACGATTGAAGGAAGGATTGGAGATCATTACTCGATTATGGGAGGAAAACAATATTTCCTTTCAAGGCGATTTCTATTCATTAGACAATGTGTCGGTCAATCCCAAAGCCAGCCCTCGGATTTGTATTGGCGGCGGCGTTAAGGCAGCCGTCAGGCGGGCGGCCCAATTAGGTGATGCGTGGGTGGCTGGCCCAGGTGAATCGAAGGCAGATCTTCGCCGCAAATCAGCCTGGTTTTCAGATGCTGGTGGCGGAGATTTGATCGTCCGTCGTGAGGTGCTTGGATTAGCTGATGCAGAACGTGCCCAAGAAAAAGCCAATGCAAAATTAACGAACGGTTATCGGGGGTGGCCCACTGATGCTGAATGGGTCATCGCTGGTGATGCAAATACCATTGCAAACGAATTGGAGACCTTATGGGACATTGGTGTTGATGAAGTTGTGATCCGCCCGATGAGTAATTCGCACGCTATTGAGACGCTCAAAGAGAGCTATCGGGGCTTCTCATCCCTTAAATCGTAACTGACAGTTTTTACTTCATCATCTGAGATTTTTTTCATCATTCGGATTCCGTCAATGCTGAAATAGGAGCCGGTTGCGTTGAGAGATGTGTATCTTTAAAATTGGATTCAAATTTGAGACCATATCCAACAAGGCGATCTGCACCGATATGCCCAGTCCAGATAAGGGCCAATAAGATGGCTATAGAACTATCACCCCAGAATCCAAAGGCTCCAAGCGCAAGTGGCAGTGTATACGTATGCACGACATTATAACTTATACTCCCAGCTTTAGGATTGAGAAGATATCCTAGCATCGATACATCCGGTGCTAACGCGAGTACGACTAACATCAAAATGGATCCATCAAGTGTGAAATACCCTGCTAATGAAAGTCCAAGGACTGCAAGCCCCTCGATACGAAGATATGTACGTGGCCCCATACAAAATAGTCTGTTCAGTATGTAGTAAATGTGGTCATCTTTGAGCGCTAGTCGGCGTGTCACTTTCTCGCAGTACAACGTGTTATACAATCCGACTTTAACCTGATATAAACCGCTATGAGAATTTGGTTTGAGTGCTCCGCCCGGGATTTGAACCCAGGTCATCGGCTCGAAAGGCCGATATGATTGGCCGGACTACACCAGCGGAGCACATGGTCAAGTCTGTAATAGTATGGTAAGGATCCGAAGACTCAGTGAAATTTTACCCTCTTTGCCTACACATAGATGCAACATATCCGTGTATATAAATATGCGGAAATGCACCTGTATCCAATGATTAGAGAGGTATCAGATTTACTTTCCTTCGAACTCCGGCTCTCGATCTTCCATATAGGCACTAATTCCCTCCATTACATCATCGGTGCCGAGTAAATGCCCAAATGCCTGATTTTCTATTTCGAGCCCTGCAGTTGTATCATCTCGGCCTTTTAACATGGCCCGTTTCGTATACTGTTGTGCAATTGGTGGGCCGCTCGCCAATTTGGCAGCTAATTCATGCGCCCGATCTTCGAATTCATCAGTTGGAACAACTTCGTTAATGAATCCATATTCTTCCAATGTTTCGGGATCATATCGATCCGCTGTGAAGATGATTTCTTTTGCCCGGCCTTCACCGACGATATGCTTCAAGCGTTGGGATCCGCCCCAACCTGGGAGGAGTCCAAGGTCATGTTCGGGTTGGCCCAATTCTGAACGGGAGCTAGCTATCCGAAGATCAGCACACGTGGCAAGTTCCATTCCTCCTCCCAAACAGTAGCCATCAATTGCTACGATAACTGGAAGATCACATTTTTCTAACTCCCCGAATGCGTTTTGTCCCTGTTTCGAGAGTTCAACCCCGGAAATAGGATCGGCACGGCTCGCCATACTTTGGACATCTGCGCCGGCAGAAAAGGCTCGATCGCCCGCACCGGTCACTAATATACATTGGACATCCTCATCATCTTCTAATTGGTCGATTGCTTCGACTAACTCGTCGAGAAGAGTTGGGGTGATCGAATTCATACGGTGTTCTCTATCTAAGACGAGTTTTCCGACACTATCGCCAGGTTTTTCGATCCGAAGTTGTTCAAACTCAGCGGATTCTTCCTCAGTTGCGTAAAAACCCTGATTCGATTCGCTGAGATTTGTCAATTTCGAGGCAGGTTTGTAACGGGCTGCATCCGTTTGAGAATATAATTCCTGTAGAGTTTCATGGAGTGTGGGGAGACCGGCATTATCTGCCATCGTTGCGGGCCCCTCAGGGAAGCCTGCCCCTAACATTACTGCTTCATCAATGGCTTCTGCATCAGCTACATCATTCTCGATCAATTTCGCCACTTCATTTGCCATGATTGCCTGTAATCGCCGAACAATTTCCTCATTGCCTGCATCCGTCGGTATTTCAACTCCGCCATTGGTATACTCATAAAACCCTTCATCAGTTTTCTTGCCTAATTCATTGGCTTCAACTTTTTCTTCAAGAAGTGGACAGGGTTCATATGCATCCCCAAGTTCTTGGTGCATATAATCAAGGACATGATAACTGACATCAATACCGACCTGATCTGCTAATTCGAAAGTACCCATCGGGAGGCCGAGATTATATTTCGTTGCACTATCAATTTCAGCGATAGTCGCCGCATCCGTATGAACCATCCATGCCGCCTCGTTCATCAACGGAACGAGAACTCTGTTAACAATGAATCCGGGACTATCTTTATGAACTCGGATCGTGGTCTTCCCCATTGATTCCGCCAACTCTTCGGTTACCTCGAGGGTTTCCTCTGTTGATTGTTCGCCGGCGATCACTTCGACCAACTGCATTTTCACTGGTGGGTTGAAGAAATGCATCCCACAGAATTTCTCTTCACGGTCGGTCACATTGGCCAGTTCAGTAATAGAGAGACTTGAGGTATTTGTTGCAAATATAGCCGACTCTGGCGCTAATTCATCGATTTCTTCATAAACCTCTTTTTTGATCTCCATTTTTTCTGACACGGCTTCAATGACAAAATCGGTCTCTCTCACTGCCGTCTCCATATCAACAAGCGGTTCGATACGATCGAGTGCGGCATTTGCCTCGTCTTCAGATATTTGCTCATTTTCCGTCAGTTTGCCAAGGCTCCATTCGATTTGGTCCATCCCATTTTCCACGATATCTTCGTCAATATCCCGCATTCGGACATTATATCCTGCAAGGGCTGCGACTTCTGTTATGCCGTGGCCCATATTACCTGCTCCAAGAACTGTTATCGTATCGATATCGGTGACGTCCATATAAAATACTCCGATTGGTATATGTTTGAACGTTTCCTTTAGCGTGGAAGAAAAATCCTTCTCGGTTGCCCGAGAATACCGGTTATCCGTTATTCTTGCTCTTGTTCTTCATCATGACGTCTATTTACATTCACCTGATAATCACTCAATATATCCCGGCCAAGAATAATAGAATACTGCATGTGACTTCGATCTTCGAGACTTGCTGACACTGTATGTTGTTCGCCGGCGATTCCAACAACAATATCGACAACAGGTCGAGCCTTTCCTTTCTTCATACTCCCTGATTTTACTTTTGTCATATCCTTAATTGGACCGGCACCTATTTCAGCGGCTAATTTTGTATCAATACTGGTACGTGATGCCCCAGTATCGGCTTTGGCAACTACGCGTTCCGTTCCGCTGGTCCCACTGACAAGAACCTCTTCAGTATATCCGACAGTGCGTTGTTCTTTTGTTCTCTGTCTCCGACGGCGAGGCATACAGGATGGTCTGGAATCGTCTAATTCAGCCGCAATTTCGGATACTCGCTCGGAATCGACACTCCCTCCACCCCGCTCTATGGCCATTTTTGCAATATAGGGGGCTGGACTCAACCCTGTTGCATTAAAAAACCCTTTAAATCCGGCTGTAGGATTCACTTCAAGGACAAACCAACCTTCATCACTCTCAACAAGGTCGACACCTGCATAGTCGAGGCCGATCGCGTCGGTCGCTTCGAGCGCATACTTTGCAGGTTTGTCAGGAAGGGAATCGACACCTTCTACACTACCGCCCAGTGCAACATTTGTCCGCCAGTCATTCTCAGGGGCGAACCGCCGCATGGCACCCAGGATTTCGTCGTCCACGACATATACGCGAAGATCACGATTGACCTCCTTTTTTGAGTCTATAAGTGACTGGAGAAATGCATACCGTTCGCCAACTTTTGGATTTACCCGTTCACCCTCATCAACTTTCCACGTCCCCCCACCGTGGGTGCCTATGGCAGTTTTATAGACCGCCTCATCGCCAAACTCTGGTCGTTCTTCATTCAGCCGTCCAGTATCTAATGCTAAAAAGGCATCAGGTACTGGAATGTCGTGTGCTGCAAGTTGTGTGGCAGTAGCGAATTTATGAAACGCAACAAGTACCGTTTCCGGCTTATTCAGGATCGGGCAATGGTGTTTAAATGAGTTCACTAGACCTAGGAGTTCACATGGTTGTTGGGTGTTGGATAAGAGGAGCCGATTTGATATTACATCAATATCAGGTTCGATTGACACTGTCCCATCTTGGATTCGAATTGCAGTATTTTCTTGGCGGATCCATTCCGGTTGATGGCCTAAATCTTCGACAGCATTTAAAATAGCCTTTGTCTCCTTGCTATTATGGAGACTTAAAACACCAACTGTCACTGATTCTTGGTCGTCCATATTTTGGATTGAAGCTAAGAAATCAAAAAGAGTGTGGCTATGAAAAATAATCGTCAGTATTCTTTCTGATCGATCCGGTCAGGCTTTTGTGTGTTCACTTCCCAGTGTTGGTATGGAATCGGATGATGAAGTTTTTACCTTCAGTGGCGGTAAAGTCGAGCCGGGAGAGCGACTCGATCTTCGATATCGGATTAGTGAAACGTATTTAGGCGATCCAATCCGAATTCCCGTTACAATCATCAATGGCGAGAAGCCTGGTCCGACACTCTTTCTATCGGCAGCTGCACATGGTGACGAACTTAATGGTATCGAGGTTGTTCGAGAGGTAGCCCAAGAGTGGGAATTCAACAATCTACATGGGACGATTGTTTGTCTTCCAATCTTGAATGTTCCTGGGTTTCTCGTCCAGCAACGCTATTTACCAGTATACGATCGAGATTTAAATCGTGCTTTCCCAGGATCCCAAGATTCCACGAGCTCGAAACGGATGGCATATAAAATATATGAGAATTTCATCAAACCGTGTGATCTGGGATTAGATTTACATACATCAACTCGTGGTCGGACCAATATGTTACATGTGCGTGCGGATATGAGCAATACCGAAGTTGGGAGGTTAGCGAGAGCCTATGGAACAAACATCATCATCGATGGTGACGGGCCGACCGGTTCACTTCGAAAAGAAGCGAGCGAGGATGGCGTCCCTACAATAACCGTTGAAATGGGAGAGGCGCATCGATTTCAACGAAATTTGATTGACCGAGCACTGGATGGCGTTGCAAGTGTTCTGGCGGAATATGGCATGCGTCCAGCTCAATCAGTAAATTGGCCTGGTTGGCGGACAATTATTGATTCTGATGAAAAAACGTGGATCCGAGCCGAATCAGGGGGGATCGTTAAAATGCGCCATGAACGTGGAGAACTCGTCGAGAAGGGCGAGGAAATTTGTACCATTACAAATCCATTTAAAACGGAATCTCATACGATTATTGCCCCATTCACTGGATTGATAGTGGGAGTCTTGGAAAATCCGGTTGTATATCCAGGAAATCCGATCTGTCACTTTGTCGAATTGTCGACACCAACCCAGCGTGCCTATCATCGAGTCCAAGATGGAACAATGCCTGAACGTCCCTCAAGTTGAAACGGATTTCATCTGCATTTTGAATCCGTCATCACCGAATTAGTAAATATATCCAATTTCGCGGATAGCAAAGGTAACTAATATGTGTTATCGCGATGGATTTCTGTTCGTATGAGTCAATCATTTGACCGAGGTCTTATTGAGGACTTTGGCCGATGGCAAGAATTCTCTGCAGGGATGTGGGCGTGGATTTTTCATAAATTTACGGGCTGGGTTCTCGCTGGGTACTTATTCACTCATATAGCGGTGTTGAGTACGGCACTCGATGGCGCTGAAACGTATACAGCAACAATTCAGGGGCTTGAGCAACTCCTGATTGTTCGGATTCTGGAAGTAGGATTATTAGCCGTTGCTGTGTTCCATATTTTGAATGGAACGAGGTTGTTATTTATCGATCTTGGTAGTGGTCTTACAGCTCAAGACAAGAGTTTTTACGTATCGCTGATAATAACCGGCGTTATTGTAATCGCAAGTATTCCAGTCTTCTTGGGGGGACAATTCCATGGCTGAATACGTCTCATCATTTCGAGAGGGTAGTACTCAGTGGTTTTTGCAGCGTGTGACAGCCGTCTTCCTAATTATTACTCTCGCGTTTCATTTTGCTTTCCGGCATTTCCTCTATCACGCTTATAATGTTGATTTTGCCCAAAGCGCGGCCTTTATGGCTCAGTTCGGATATTTTGCAACTATGATTCTATTCTTAATCACGGCAACGTTTCACGCAGTTAACGGAATCTATAATGCCGCAATAAATCAGGGGGTAACCGGGAAACCATTGCGTGTCATTAAGTATGCCCTCGCTTTCGGCGGCATTCTTATTGTGATTCAAGGTATTCGGTTAGCTCTCGCTTTAGCAAGTGCTGGAGGTGGATTATGAGTACAGATTCCGAAAACGAACGAACAAAACGAATCGTCGGTGAGGATTCGGAGAATAACTCCGAGACGGAACAGGAAACCGTTCACTTGAAGGTCTTTCGCTATGATCCGGAGGTCGAAGACAAAGAACAGCCACGCTTTGACAATTTTCATATTCCATTTGAAGAAGGGATGACGATACTGGATGGCTTGATTTATGCTCGAGATAATTTCGATTCAAGTTTGACATTTCGACATTCATGTCGACAAGCCGTGTGTGGGTCGGATGCGTTTTTCATCAATGGTGACCAACGACTTGGTTGTCAGACTCAAGTCTCAGACTTAGATGAACCCATTCGGATAGAACCCCTTCCCCATCAGGAAGTAATTAAAGATCTCGTCGTTGATATGGAACATTTCTATGACCAAATGGAGGCGGTGGAACCATATTTCCAAACTAATGACCTTCCAGATGATGAATTAGAGGAACAACGGCAATCCCGTGATAATCGTGAGAAAATTAAGATGAGTACACGCTGTATCTGGTGTGGGGCATGTATGTCCTCCTGTAATATAGCCGCTGGTGACAATCAATATCTCGGACCGGCAGCGATAAACAAGGCTTATCGTTTCTATATGGACGAACGAGAAGGCGAGAATATCCAGCAGGAACGGATGGAAACAATTGCAGAAGAGCATGGCGTCTGGCGTTGTCAAACCCAATTTTCATGTACTGAGGTGTGTCCCAAGGATATCCCATTAACTGAACATATACAGGAATTAAAACGTGAAGCAGTCAAAAATAACCTCAAATTCTGGTGATAGCTATGTATGAACATGATGTTTTGGTAGTTGGTGGTGGCGGTGCTGGACTTCGTGCTGCAATTGCTGCTCATGAAGAGGGCGCTGATGTGGCCATTGTGACAAAATTACATCCTGTTCGAAGTCATACTGGTGCTGCCGAAGGTGGCATTAACGCTGTGCTACGGGAGGAAGACTCGTGGGAAGATCATGCCTATGATACGATGAAAGGATCCGACTATCTCGGCGACGCACCAGCAATCGAGGAACTCTGTCAGACGAGTCCGGAAGAAGTTATTCAATTAGAACATTGGGGCATGGCATTCTCTCGAGATGATGATGGTCGAGTTTCACAACGCCCGTTTGGAGGACTTTCGTTTCCTCGAACGACCTATGCAGGAGCTGAAACTGGTCATCAGTTACTCCATACATTATATGAACAAGTTGTCAAACGTGGAATCACTGTCTATGACGAATGGTATGTCAGTCGCTTGGCAGTGACCGATCATGAGGATCCATCTGAACGAAGCTGTCACGGTCTCGTTGCCTATGACATCAAACGCGGGGAAATTGAAGGGTTTAAAGCGTCGAATGGTGTTATATTAGCGACCGGTGGGCCAGGCCAGGTATATGACCACACGACGAATGCGGTTGCTCAAACTGGGGATGGCTATGCTATGGCATATCGAGCGGGCGTACCCATTGAAGATATGGAATTTGTCCAATTTCACCCAACAACGCTCCCGTCGACAGGTGTGTTGATTTCCGAGGGTGTCCGTGGTGAAGGTGGCATTCTCTATAATAGTGAGGGTGAACGCTTCATGTATGAACGGGGGTATGCTGTGAATGATGGTGAATTGGCAAGTCGAGATGTGGTGTCACGGGCTGAATTGACTGAAATTAGTGAAGGCCGGGGATTTGAAGATGAGTATGTCTATCTCGATATGCGCCATTTAGGTGAAGAACGGATTATGGACCGGCTGGAAAATATTCTCCATCTTGCAGAAGATTTCGAAGGTGTTGATGGTCTTGAGGAACCAATGCCGGTCAAACCAGGACAACATTATCAGATGGGGGGTATTGAGGTCAACGAACATGGTCAAACATGCATTGATGGTCTATATGCTGCTGGCGAATGTGCATGTGTGAGTGTCCATGGATCCAATCGACTTGGGGGGAATGCGTTGCCGGAATTAGTCGTGTTTGGTCGGCGAGCCGGGGAACATGCAGCGGGCAAGGAATTGGGAGAATCAAAAATCAATGTAGGCTATGATGGCGATATTGAAACCGAAAGTTTAGATTTACCTGTCGAACCAGGGGCAATCACGGAAACTGAAAAACAGGCCGCTGATGGCGGGACGGCCAATCCTGAGGAGGTAGTCGAACAAGCAGTCGAACAAGAACAAACACGGGTTGAAACCCTACTCGAACGGGAAACAGACACACAACAGGCAACTATCCGGGATCAGGTACAACAAACGATGACCGATCATGTCAATGTGTTTCGCACGGAAGAGGGTCTAAAGCAAGCTCTTACTGATATCCGTGACGCTAGAAACGCCTATGAAGATGTCTCTGTTGATGATCCATCTCGAACGTTCAATACGGACCTCATCCACACTATTGAGACGAGAAACTTACTTGATATAGCAGAAGCAATTACTATGAGTGCCATTGCCCGGACGGAGTTCCGAGGGGCCCATTGGCGTAAAGAACACCAAGAACGCAAAGATGATACTTGGTTAAAGCATACGATGGTGGCATGGAATGGTGGCACTCCAGAATTATTTTATCGACCCGTAATTTTGGAGGGTGAGAGCAAAACTTACGAACCGAAAGAACGTAGTTACTGAAGGCCAAGAACGGCTAAAAGGTTAAATCCGAGATCCAACCACGTAACTATTTTATATCCCAGATATATTCCGACAATACCCATTATCCCACTCATATTCGGCGGTGCCGGAATCGGTATCTGTAAAAACGCAAACAATCCACCAGCAAGTAATCCCGTGATGAGAGCCATTATAACGAGTATAGAATTCATACCGGCACAAATAACAGGCGGCTAAAATAAAAGATATTCGAGTTCTATTTTTGAGGTCTTTATGGAGGGTGCGAGGCGACAACCCACCCTGAAGGAGTGAGAGGAGGTCAAATTGGCACCTGTGAGCTATTCCATGGTGCAATCTGCTGTTAGTAAATCGCCTCGGCGGCAAGTCCTTGAAACATCCGTCTTACAGAAGTCACAGGCGAAAGCCCACGACTTTACAGTAGTTGCTGAAGTAGCCAAACGTCAATTACCCTCGACGACGTTGGCCCAATATGGTTACGACAGCAACGGCAAAACAGGCGAGCCGGGCAGCGTCATCACTGGTCGTTCCCGAGCTTGCGTTTGGTATCGCCGACAACGGCACGTACCGTCGGCAGACGTTCCAGCGCCTCCTCACACGAATTGCCTTCGACAATGAGTTCGCCAATGCAGGCGCCAAAGCGTATCAACTCGCCCGGGGGGACAGCGTTGCCATCGAGCCCGGGGCGCGGAATTCGCTGGCCCGAGCGTTGCTGTATCACCTTCGCGGCCTCGATGCGGACGTCGTCGACGACCAATTTCATGACGTCCGTGATGCAATTCTCACCCACGCAGCCCGCACCCGGCTGTTCACACGGCCCGTCGACGTGGCGATCGACGTCCACGACTGGCTGTTCTACGGCGACAGCGAGACACCCCACGTCTCACGGACCGATCCCAATCGCGGAACCGACGTTGCCTACACGTTCGCTACCATTTGTCTCGTCGATCCACCCGCTCGATTCACGCTTGGATGGGCGCCCCTCGACGGGACCGATACCGACGAACTCCGGGCGGCAATCCGCCAGCTTATTGCCCAAGCGCGAGAGTTCGTCACGATCAAGCGTGTCTATCTCGATCGTGGCTTCTACCGTGTCCATCTCGTGCGCACCCTTGCCGACCTCGACGTAGAATTTGTGATGCGGGCGCCACAGACGCGAAAAATCCAGCAGTGCATCGCCGATCATGATGAGGTCCCGTTCGTCACAGCGTATGAGATGGCGCGATCGAATCCGCCAACTGGCCGGACGACAGTCACGCTTGTCGTCGTCCCCCATCGTACCCGTGTCGACGACTACCTGTGCCTGGTGACCAACCGTGCGGTTACGCCTGCCACCGCTCTTCCACTCGCCGCCGCCTACCGTCGGCGCTGGGGCATCGAAACGTCATATCGGAAAGTCACGGAGTTCCTCCCGAAAACCACGTCGCCGACGTTCTCAGTACGGCTGTTCTACGTTCTGTTTGCGATCGCTCTCTACAATTGCTGGGTGTTGGCGAATCACCTGCTGACCGCCAATCGACCGGGCGGACGCACGCCGGTCATCCCGACCGCGGTGTTCCGAGAGTTTTGTGGCCAGATCCCGTACGGCTAACGGAGCATCGCCGAATGACTCGGGGTGCCACGCCCGAGTCAGGACGCCAACGGTGACTGGCAAGACTGTGCGCACACGCTGTGACGGCGGTCGTTCGTCGGCTGTGTTCGTTTCTGGTGACAAATAACGACGGAAATTC